>JAVBNP010000210.1:0-10713 GCA_031551455.1 Bacteroidales bacterium
GGAAGATATTGGTACGGTGAACATTTTTACGGAAATTCGGTAAACAACACGAATCTGTCTCGGAACATTACGTTTAATGTTCCCGATATTGATCCCGGTGTTCCCGCTCGAATGAACGTCTCTTTTGCCGCTCGGTCCGGAAGCCGATCGTATTTCGAAATCGATTACGGAAACAATCGAATAGCCAACGAAGCTTTACCCGTTATCGGCGGTTTTCAATATGCATCGGAAGTTTCTTTTAACACCGGCGCATTCAATCCCGCTTCGGAAAACATATCCGTGAAGTTGACGTTGAATCAAAACGGAAACGTCGGCGCCGAAGGTTGGTTAAATTATCTTCGCTTGTATGCCCGTCGAAAATTGAATATGGCGTCGTCGCAGCTTTTTTTCAGAGATACGCGTTCGGTCGGAAGCGGTGAAATTTCCGAGTTTCAAATAACGAACGGCGCCGCAAACATGCAGGTGTGGGATATTACCGATATGCACGACATTAAACGGATGAATGCCGCACCGGCGGGATCAACCATGAGCTTTATTGCGGCAACGGACGGTTTGCGGGAATTTGTCGCGTTTAATCCGACATCGGGTTTGTTGAAACCGACTTTTCCGGAAAAGAATGATCGCCTCGATAATCAAGATTTGCACGGGATTGATGATGCGGATATGATTATCGTAACCAATTCCGATTTCGGGGACGCGGCCCGTCGATTGGCGGACTTGCATCGAGAGAAAGACGGATTAACGGTCGAGGCGGTAACCGCCGCACAAGTATATAACGAGTTCTCGTCGGGAATGCAAGATCCGACGGCCATTCGTAATTTCATGAAATATTTGTACGAAAAATCGTCGACAAGTCGACTCAAATACCTTTTGTTGATGGGCGACGGATCGTACGACAACAAATCGAATTTGATAAAAAACGGTTCGGCTTCGTCCAATACCAACTTTATGGTTACGTATCAATCGGAAAATTCCGTGCATAGCACCGATTCGTACGTTTCGGACGATTTTTTCGGAATATTGTCGAATACCGGCGGGCCGACGGAGTCGGGAAAACTCGATATCGGAGTCGGGCGGCTTCCGGTACAAACGTTGCAGCAAGCACAAGATATGGTCGATAAAATCGGTCGATACATCAATCTCGAAAAAGAAGGTGATTGGCAAAATTTGATCGGTTTGCTTGCCGACGACGAGGACGGGAATTTGCATACCTATCAATCGGAATATTTGGCCGACTATGTCGCCGGGAACCATCCGCAGTATACAATCGACAAATTGTATTTCGATGCTTTTCCGCAGTCAATTACCGCCGACGGACATCGTTATCCCGAGGTGGAACAGCGGCTGAACGATTTGTTGAATAAAGGTTGTTTATTGGTTAACTATGTAGGGCACGGCAACGAAACGGGCCTCTCGGAGGAGCGGGTTGTGAATATGACGAGCATCGGCCGATGGAAAAATAAAATATATCCGTTATTTGTGGTGGCAACTTGCGAATTCGGCCGATATGACGACTACACCAAGGTAACGGCGGGCGAAAATTTGGTACTTAGTCCGCAAGGCGGAGGAATAGCCCTGTTGACCGGTACCCGTTTGGTATATTCGAGTGATAATTTTGATCTGAACAGTCGATTTTTTGAAGAACTGCTCACTGTACCGTTCGAAGGTGACGAGCACCGTTTGGGCGATATTTTGCGACGCGCCAAAAATGCTTCCGGCCCGCGCATCAATAAGTTGAGCTTTACGTTATTGGGCGATCCCGCATTGAAACCTCCCGTGCCTTCGGATTCCGTGCAAACCCTTTCGATTAACGGAAAAATGATTACCGAGCCCTTGGATACGTTAAAAGCTAACGGCACGGTAACCGTCAAAGCCCGAATTACCGGTCGGAGCGGGGAAACGGTGACCGATTTTAACGGCGTGGCTCATTTTACGTTATTCGATAAACCCAGGGAATCCAAAACGCTCGATAACGACGGGACCACGCAAGCGATAAGTTTTCCGACGCAAAATTCCGTTTTGTATAAAGGTAAAGCCACCGTTAAAAACGGCGAATTTGAGTTTTCGTTCATCATGCCGCGCGATATCAACTACCAATACGGGTTCGGGAAATTCACGTATTATGCTTATTCGGATAACGGCGCGACGGCGGCCGGCGCTTTCGATAAAATACCGGTGGGCGGGTCGGAACCGGCGCTCGATGACATTACCGGTCCCGAAATACGGCTTTTCATGAATGATACGTTGTTTCGCGACGGAGGGATCACCGATCAGAATCCCAAATTAATTGCTTATTTACGGGACGAAACGGGAATCAATACCTCGGACGAAGGTATCGGTCACGGTATTACGGCCGTGCTGAACAACAATCCCGGAATTGTGTATTATCTTAATCCGTATTACGAGGCTGCATTGGATAAACATAACGAAGGAACGGTTACATATCGATTTTCCGATTTGCCCGTCGGTAATTACGAATTGATTTTCAGCGCTCGGGATATCAATAATAACCTCTCGCAAGCAAGTATTCGCTTTTGCGTTACATTGTCGTCCATATTGAAAATAACTAATTTACATAATTACCCGAATCCTTTTTCCGATCAAACGAACATTTATTTCGAATATAATATGCCGGATGTAACCGTTGAGGTGGAACTTCAAATTTTCGACATGATCGGTCGGCAATTGCGAAATATTCGGCAATCTTTGATTTCGCCGGGATATACTTCCGGACAATTTCAATGGGACGGGCGCGATGCCGGCGGAAATGCGATGAAAAACGGTATTTATCCGTATCGTGTGATACTGCGTACCTCAAAAGGACAAACCGTCATGCAGGCATCAAAGATGGTGTTGATGCGATGACGGTAAATAAACAAGAAACGGACGAGTAATGAAACGATATGTTGCGATAATGTTTTTAATTGCTTCGGCAACGTCATGTCTCGGGCAATCGCTGTTTTTTAATGGCTTGGTCGGTTCGAAGTGGTTTTCGGTGTCATGTCTTACCAAAGCGGAAATCGAACGGAATAAGGAAATCGAATTGCGGCGACTTTATTTTTCCGCGGATTCGTTGAAAACCGATGCAACGATTTGGATATTCGATGAACGATTAACCGTTGTTTATCGCGATCGGGAAAACAAAAAGGATGATACAATCATAACTTGCATATACGAAGCCGACAAGGATAAAGGAAATCTGAAACTGACGTACAACGGTAAAACGGTGATATATAAAGTCGGCATTAATTCCTCGGGCAACTACGTTTTGTTGATAAGAAAGAGAAAGTAACGGAAACGCAATAACAATAAATCCGGCATGTTCGGTTTGACGACGTTCGATTTCGTAAGGTTGTCAAGCGGTTTATTCGAATACTTTTTCGTGTATTTGCAACCTTTCGGACGGAAACTTGTTTCAATAGAAGCTAAATAAATATCAAATCATTCAACAAAAACAAAAATCATGAATTGTATTGTTTTGACGAGAAGAAAAATATATGTATTTGCTTGTCTGCTCAGCTTCGGCGTTGCATTACATGCACAAAACGTTGCCGACGAGCATGCCGATGCCGAAACGCTCAAACAGGCGAATAACCCGTTGGCAAGTATCAAAACCGCCAATGTACATAATTATTATATGCCCTCCTTGTACGGGGCGCCGGATGCCACGTTAAATCAAGCATGGTTGCGTTATGCGCAGCCTTTCGGCTCGTTTATCGTTCGCGCATCCCTTCCGTTTGTTACCACGTCGCCCGTTGACGAAGGTCCCACATCCGGTTTGGGCGACATGAACGCGTTTGTTATCTATAAATTTAAAATGAAGAGCGAAGGTATGGAAGTGGGGATAGGTCCGGCATTGACGTTCCCTACCGCAACCAATGATTTGGGCTCGGGCAAATGGCAGGTGGGGTTTTCGGCCATTGCATTCTTTAAAAGCAACCCGATCGTACAGATAGGATCGTTACTTACGTGGCAAATGTCGGTTGCCGGCGATGAAGACAGGGGAGACGTGAATATGCTGACTCCTCAAATTTTCTTTATGTGGCAATTGGGCGGAGGAACTTATCTGAGAAGCACCGGAATCTGGACGTTCGATTTGGAGAACGGAACATACAATGTTCCTATTGGTTTGGGTATCGGAAAAGTAATCAAATCCGGAGGCAAAGTATTCAATATTTTCATGGAACCTCAATATTCGGTTTATTCGTACGGTGCAGGGCAACCCAAGTTACAAGTGTTTGTCGGTTTTAATACGCAATTTCATTGACGGATTGCGAATTGAAAAGAACCGATATTTCGTTCGAACACCTAAGCCGCTCCCGAAGGAGCGGCTTTATTGTTTAGAAATTTGTCGAACGGTCCGGATTCGTCCCGGTTCTTATTGATCCGAATACAACCCCAAGCGGTTACCTTCACTATCGATGAATAATGAAAAATAGCCGCGATTTTCCGCTTCAATCTTGGTTTTCGGACGAATAATTTTGCCTCCCCGGTTATCAATTGATGATAGCGTTTTTTCCATGTTTTCAATGTGGAAGTGAATCAGCGCACCGTCTTTTGAAGGAAGAAATGTTCGTTCCGAATCCCACGAAACAGCGCCCGGACACTGACCGTTTTCATTGGGAAAGAAAGCCATCTTTTCATTACCGCAATCCATAACCGTTAATTTGATGTCTAAAATGATTTCGTAAAACGTTACCGCACGAGTGAAATCGACGGCAGGAATTTCAAAAAATGCTATTGTATTTTTCATGTAAAAAGATTTTGATTTTTAAGGAAGAATGAGATGCGCGGTTCATCCTTCCAATTGTTTTGATTTTGTCGATCGATGCCGCAAAAGTACGCTCGTATCGACACCGAAACTTGTAAAAAAAGGACATTTTATCGATCGACCGCAATGTTTGTTTTTCGGAAAATCTTTTACGCGAAAACGAGCATTATTTGTTCATGAGAAATAGTCGGAGCGGGGAGGGCAAACAGCAATATATTCGCTTGGGGTATATCCCGAAAAAGTTTTAAATTCTTTAATCAAATGCGGTTGATCGTAGTAACCGCATTCGTAAGTCAATCGGGTGAAATTCATGTTTTCGTAAGTTTGCAGCAGATACAACGCCCGTTGAAATCGAACAATACGCAAAAAATCGCCGGGATTTATGCCCGCGTATTCGGCAAATATTCGTTTAAATTGCTTGTAGCCGAGGCAGCTTATTTGTGCAAGCGTTGCGATGTTTGTTTGTCCGAGATCGACGGATTGCACCGCGGCAGCCATTCGTTTGTGATTGTATTCCGAAAAGACGTATAAACGTTTTAAGAGAAAAGATTCCATCAATTCGGTACAGATTCGATAATCGTACGCATCCGACAGTCGGCCTTCTAATTCTCTCAGAGCGGGATCGCTCAATGCATCCGTCGGGACGACTTGTTCAATCAATTCATTCATGGGTAATCCGAAAAATGCTTTAGCTCCGTGAGGCCGGAACGTAATGCACGCCATATTCACTTTTCCGGTTTGTCGCAGGTCGTAATATCGGGTTGTTTGACCTCCGAGAAACGATCTCGGTTGAAGCGCATTTTCCGATAAAGAAAACATGCGTTCGCCCCAATGAAAAATCAAGCAAATGCAACCTCCGGGGATGATGCGTTGCGGAACATCGGCGGCGTCATCCGTTTCCAAAAACCAATATTGCTTCACGTAAGGCGCAAGCAATGCCGACGGTTTTACGATTTGAAAGCTTTCCAAGTTGATACATGATTGAAACTATGCAAAGATAAAAAAGACGATGGTTTGAAACTTGTAAAAAACGGACATTTTATTTGACTTTTTGTAACCGAACTATCGAGAAAGCATTATACCTTTACTTTATTGAATTATGATTTTTGTGTACTTAAATTATTGATAATTAAATAATCGTAAATGACATGAGTGCAAACAACAAATTTTGTCAAAGTTGCGGCATACCGATGAAAAAAGATCCGCAAGGTGGCGGGACCAATGCCGACGGCAGTAAAAACGAGAAATACTGTAGTTTTTGTTATCAAAACGGCGATTTTACTTTTCACGGAACCGTGGGTGAATTTCAAGATTTTTGCAAAGATCAAATGATTCGGGGCGGACATTCGAGATTTACCGCATGGCTTTATACGCGCGGAATGAATCGTTTGGAACGGTGGAAAAGTTAAAAACCTCGGTTGTATGATATCGGAGCCGATGATTGTCGAGGAATTGCTTGATTCTTAGATCGAAAGAATTTTTGAAAAGGCAACAAAATGAAAACAACCAATTATTACGACACGTTCATTGAAACGGCGGAAGATTGCCCCGTAACGATTGCCGAAGTTCCGCCGCAAAAAGGCGGCGAAAAAACCGCGGCGGGAACGGCGTTTGATATGATCAAAAACCATCCGTACCGATATACTTCCGATGAAGTTTTGTTTCGGATATATGCTTTGAAAAACGGAACTTCCAAAGAAGATGCGGAAGCCGAAAAAGAAAAATTTTTCTCGAAAGGTCAAGCTTGTTTCCGTGCCTCACCGTTGGGCAAGCGTTACGGTTGGGGGATTCATTACGACGGGGAAGGAAAGATGGCGCTTTATGCCGTCGAATCGGACGAATACAAAAGATTATCGAAGGACAAAAACGTGAAGATCATCAAAGCCATGCGTTCGAAACGGGGATAGTGCCTTACCGCATTTCAAACTGTACTCCGACAACAAAAAATCATTAAGCGAAATGGTATAAAAATACCAATGTTGCATCCAAGGCGGGTTTTTTATTGTCCTTTATTTCCAACGACACCTGAACTTCCGCTTTGGATACTCCGCGTAAATCAACCAGCGAATTTAATTTTGCTTTGAGACGAACCTCGTTGTCAACCAAAACGGGTTGATTGAATTTTAATTTTTCGATGCCGTAATTTACCAACAGTTTAATGTTGTTTACTTCCACGATTTGTCCCCACAAATACGGAATAATGGAAAGATTCAGATAACCGTGTGCAATGGTTGTCCCGTAAGGACTTTCTTTACGCGCTCTTTCCGCGTCCACGTGTATCCATTGATGATCCAAGGTGGCGTCGGCAAATAAATTAATTTGTTCCTGCGTAATTCGCAAATAATCGGATATACCCAACTCTTTTCCGATATATCCTTCAAACTCTTCAAAACTGTTAATGATCAATTTTCCCATACAAAGGTGTTTACAACGTTGGAAAACGGTCGGTGAGGCGCATTTTTAAAATGCACATCATCGTAATACATGCAATAATCGGTGTTATTCGCCGACAAATTTCGGAATTTATTTTTATTCGAACAAATTCCTCATTTTTTGGAAGAAACTTTTATCCTCGCGTGTCGGTTGAGGATAAAAATTTTTCGAAGCGTTTAATTTTTCCAACGTTGCCCGTTCTTCTTTCGATATATCCTTGGGAATCCAGACATTAATGGTAACCAACAAATCGCCTTTTCCGTAACCGTTCACATCGGGAATACCTTTTCCGCGCAGACGAAGTATTTTTCCCGGTTGCGTGCCCGGTTCCACTTTTATTTTAGCTTTACCGTCTACCGTGGGTATTTCCACCGTCGTCCCGATGGTGGCATCGGGTATGCTCACAAATAAAGGATAAATTAAATCATTTCCGTCGCGAATCAAATCGGGATGCGGTTCTTCTTCGATCGCTACAATTAAATCTCCGTTATATCCGCCGCGTCGTGCGGCATTGCCTTTCCCGCTGACATTCAGTTGCATGCCTTCGGCCACGCCCGCAGGTATCTTTACGGTAACCACTTCTTCGTCCTGCACGATACCTTCGCCGTAACAAGTCGTGCATTTTTTGACGATGATTTTTCCGGTGCCGCCGCAATTGCCGCATACCGAAGAGGTTTGCATGCGTCCCAAAATGGTATTGGTAATGCGCGTTATTTGCCCCGTCCCGTTACATGCCGAACAAGTCGAAAATCCCGAGGCGCCTTCCGCGCCCGTTCCGTTACACGATTTGCAGGAAACATATTTTTTCAGCTTCAGCTTCTTTTCGACACCCTGCGCCACTTCCTGTAAATTCAAGCGGACTTTGACGCGTAAATTGGTACCTTTGGTGGTTTGCCGTCCTTGCCGTCCGCCTCCGAACCCGCTGAATCCTCCGAATCCGAACCCTCCGATATCGCCGAAAATATCACCGAAATGCGAGAAAATATCATCCATCGACATTCCGCCGCCTCCGAATCCACCGCCTCCGTTCATTCCGGCATGACCGAATTGATCGTATCGAGCTTTTTTGTTATCGTCGCTCAATATCTCATAAGCTTCGGCCGCCTCTTTGAAATTTTCTTCGGCTGCTTTGTCACCCGGATTTTTGTCGGGATGAAATTGAATTGCTTTTTTTCGATATGCCTTTTTTATTTCTTCTTTGGTAGCCGATTTCGAGACTTCCAATATTTCGTAATAATCCCTTTTTGTCATTTATCGATTTTGATATGATGTGTTGAATTACATGTACCGATCTTTTGTCATTCACCGACAACGACTTTCGGATAACGAATGATTTTGCCGTTCAAAACATATCCTTTTTGGATCACGTCCACTATTTTACCTTTCATATCCTTCGACGGCGCGGGAATATTGGTCACCGCTTCGTGCCAATCCGGATCGAACGGTTCGTTCATGGCCTTGATTTCTTGAATGCCGTTGGCGCCCAAAAAATCTTTCAGCTTGGTGTATATAAGCTCCATTCCGGTTTTTATCGATTCCACGTCGTCCGATTTGTCAACCATATCCAATCCGCGTTCGAAATCGTCCACCACCGGCAGAATATCTTTCAGCAACGATTCTCCCGCCGTTTGTATCAATTCCGTCTTCTCGCGAAGCGTGCGTTTACGGTAATTATCAAATTCGGCCGACAATCGCAAGTATTTATCTTTGGCTTCGGCCAGATCTTGTCGCAACAAATCCGTTTCCGCCTCCGATTCGGCATTTTCCGTATCTTCCGATTCAAGTTCCGATTCGTCGATTTCCGGTATTTCGTTTTCCGGTATGTTATCGGCCGGAAGGTCGTTTTCCGGCGCGTCGGGGTGTCCTTTCTTTGTCATATCTCTAAGATATTTTATGATTAAATTTTTGTCCGGAAATCAATTCCGTCAACATTTTTTGACACCATGATGTTTACAAAAAATCTGCCAAAAAGGACATAAAATCATATTATTGGTCATAATGTCCGATTAAGGCCCGAAGTTTGCCGAAAACAACTTTTCCCGAGATAAACGATTCAAGACAATTTGTCAGTACGTGGGAATTGAATTTTTGAAAGTAATATAAGCTGCATATAATCCCAATAAAAATGTAAAACCCGAATTTGTAATCGAAAAGGGCGGGCATTTCATGACAGTCAATAAAGCAAAAGAAATCGAAGAAATTATACAGCATAACATAACATGATTCTTTTAAGCGTATAATAATGGCAAGAACCGGATGAAAAATCGAATAGTTTCGTAATCCGACAAATATTGATACTTGAACCTTAACTTTCCGTTGCACGTTTTTTGATACCGTTGCCCTAATGACCGGTAATATAGACAGCATTGTACTTAATCATTTGCAAAAAGGCGACCCGAAAGCCTTTGAACAAATCTTTCTTGCTTATTACGGGAAAGTAAAAAACTTTATCGGGACTATCATCAAATCGGAGTCTGATGCCGAAGATTTGGCGCAGGATATATTTGTAAAATTGTGGAATAACCGCGAGGCGGTCGATTTGCAAAAATCTTTCAATGCATACCTGTACACCATTGCCCGAAATTCAGCCTTCAACTATCTCAAACATAAAAATGTATGTAACACTTACATTACGGATAATCCTTATCGGGATATGGACATCACTCCCGAAGACATGATATATGCCAAAGAAATCGGGTTATTGATAGAAATGTCCGTTGAAAAAATGCCCGAACAACAAAAGCGGATTTATCGGTTAAGCAGGAACGAGGGATTGACCAATGAAGAAATTGCCGCCCGATTGAGTATCTCCAAAAAGACGGTGGAAAACCAATTATCTATTGTTATTCAGAAACTTAAAAAAGTAATATCCGCTTTCCTTTTGTTGATTGCATAAAAAAATACAAAAAAAATCACTTTCGGGTCGGGAGTTTTCCGAAGGATAGTTGTATGTATGGGTAAGAACCCAAAAGCAGTTTCCTGATGAATTACATATCTAAACTCGTCAATCAATACCTGAACCGCAGGCACACGCCTGAAATTGAGGCAAAAATCCAACATTGGTTGGTTGACGGCAAACATGCCGACGAAAAAGACAGCGCATTGCGCGAATATTGGAATAACATGTCAAAATCCGATACCGCGACATCATACGAAGCATTAACCAAAGCAAAGCGCCGACTCGGAATAGACGAACCTCGAGGAAAAGTTGTTCCCATGCGTCGGAAACTGCTGCGCGCAGCTGCTGTCTTGCTTCCGCTGTTGCTTGCAGGTGCGGGATATTGGTATGCCACCCGTCCCGTTCCGTTGGTCGAGATTACCGTACTCAACGGACAACATCGGCACATAACCCTTCCCGACGGTTCGCAGGCATGGGTCAATGCAGGAAGTACGCTGACATATCCCGAGAAATTGTCCGAAAACCGCGTCATCCGATTAAGTGGCGAAGCGTATTTTTCGGTAACGAAAGACCCGAAGAAACCCTTTATTGTGCAAACGGAGTATATGTC
>JAVBNP010000240.1:0-7735 GCA_031551455.1 Bacteroidales bacterium
AAAACTCCCAATCCCATATCGAATCCCGTTAAACTTTCATTTGCTCCGGGTATTCCGGGATCGTTTTCGGCCGGTATTCCGTTGGTTCCCGTATCCCACATCGCATTTAACGCTTTGTTGAGAAACAACCCGCTGACACCGATTCCCAATTTTCCGGGACCAAGCGGCAAACGATACGCGTAATCCAAACCGATACTGACATCTCGTGAAAAACCGAGTTCGTCACTCATCACCGTAAGACCCGCGCCATGACTTGCTCCGAACAGCTTAAACGGCGCATTGGCCGTGAAAACCGAAGTAACCGGTGCTCCGTCCAACCCCACCCATTGTTGGCGGTGGAGGGCCGAAACACAAATAGCATCATGACTTCCCGCATATCCCGGATTAACAGCCATTTGATTAAACATATATTGGCTGTACTGCGGATCCTGTTGCGCAACCATATCAAAGATCGTCGTAAAGCCGCACAAAAGACCGATTAGCAATCTCCTCATCCTTTTATCGTAATTCTTATAGAATATTGACATTTATAAAAAAACGTAAAATAACTAAAAAAATTGTTCACGAACAAAAATGCTTTCGGGAATTTTGACTGCACTTTAACATACCTTTATACTGAATAACGAGAAAATTTGTTACATTTTTTGTGGAAGATTTTATATTCTTTTTAATATTTTTATCATATTAAATTAATAATCAATATTTTAAATTTGAAATATTTTTTTACTAATTTATCCTCTGATACATTTTCCACCATCGGTCGGGAATTTCCTGCTCGGCAGCTCTCATATAATCTTCTTGAGTACAGGAAATAATTTCATTTTCGCCATTATCGCGCAATGACGGGACTTCCATCCACCAACGTTCGGTTTTGATGTTCTTGTAAAAACACAAATTATGATGCAATTGGTCAAAATAGATGAGATATTTTTTAAAGTTCCGAATCGCATTTTTGGGATTATCCGAATTGCGTCGCTTGACACCTTCGATGAAATACCATGCTATTTGTGCGGCCAATTTGACGGTAATGTTTTGCAAATCGTTTTGAGGAATGATATCGAATATCCCCACGGCTTTGCAACCATAACTCAATCCCGCATAAAAACTCAGCTGGCACGCTTCTTCGCCCGTAAAACCATTGGGAGAGGGAACGGAAGCTGCGGGCGCATCCGAGTATTTAACGGCATTCATACTGATACACAATAAATCGGAATCGCGGATGACCGGTTCGCTTTCGCGTATATTTCCTTCTCTGACTTCACCCAAACGATAAGTTTCCGAATGTTTATCTTTGAATAAATCCAAATCTTCCCGAGATACATAATATGATTGATAACCGATATTACAAAATCGAACGGACGGATTGTCATGTTCGAACATCAAGGCATTGAAAGGATGTTTTTCCGCGCCGTACTCGGTAAACCTAAGTCCGGGCGCAACACTTGTCAAACAAGTTTTATGTCTCTCAAAAGCCAAATAACTTCCGTAAAACACATCCGACGTTCCGCCAACGAGTAATGTAACAATACTTCGTTCATAAAGTTCGGTCAGAACATGTTTTAAGCCGTAATAAGTATCAGCTAACGTTTTTCCCGTACGCAAGTTACCCAAATCGACAACGCTACCGGGTGACCCCGACGATAACATATATAACTGTTTGCGAATTTTTTCGGGTGATTTGATTTCGCCGGCGCCATCCGAAAATCGGTCTTCGGGAACTCCCAAAACGGCAATTTTTACCGATTCGGGGATATCGAAATCCGGTTTTCCGTCATAGATAATAACGGCATCCCCGAAAGTATTGCGATCGGTTGGAGCACAACCTCCGGGAATCAGATAATCCGTCAACGTCATTTCTTTGCTTTTTTACGGGTATTTTTGGCCGGTTTGTCAGCACTTTCTTTAATGATTTTCATGCAATCGTCGAGGCTGAGCGCCGACGGTTCGGTTTTCTTGGGAATCTTGTAATTTTCCTTTTTATAAGAAATATAAGGACCCCAACGTCCGTTTAATATTTTCAGATCGGGTTCCTTATCGAACGTTTTAATGACTTTATTGCGATCGGCCTCGCGTTTGGCCTCGATAACTTCGATCGCTCTTTCCGTTGTTACCGTAAGCGGATTATCCGTTGCGGGCTTAAGCGAATAAAATTTGGAGTCGTGCAACAGATACGGACCGAACCGTCCCACGGCGGCCGTGATATCTTTTCCTTCGTATTGCCCCACTTTACGCGGAAGCTTAAACAATTCCAACGCTTCCTCCAACGTAATGGTTTCGATATGCTGATTTTTCAATAAGCCGGCGAAACGGGGTTTATCTTCGTCGGAAACTTCGCCGATTTGCACCAACGGGCCGAATCGTCCGATCTTAGCCGTTACGGGTTTACCCGTTTCGGGATCGACGCCCAATTTCCGTTCACCCACCGTTCGCTCGGATGTTTTGGTGGTAACATCCACTTTTTCGTGAAACGGTTGATAAAATTTATCGATCATCTTTGTCCAATTCAGCTTACCTTCGGCTATTTCGTCAAATTCCTTTTCGACCGATGCCGTAAAATTGTAATCCAAAATGTCCTCGAAATGATCAACCAAAAAATCGTTCACGATCATACCGATATCGCTCGGGAAAAGTTTGGCCTTTTCGGCGCCCGTGATTTCGGTTTTGATTTCTTCTTTAAGGTTATTATTCTTTAATGTATATACGGCGTATTCGCGTTCGACACCTTGTTTATCCTCTTTCACCACATAACCGCGTTGCTGTATGGTCGAAATGGTGGGCGCATAGGTCGAAGGACGACCGATACCGAGTTCTTCGAGTTTCTTTACCAAGCTGGCTTCGGTGTAACGTGGCGGATGATACGTAAAACGTTGTGTGGCCGTTATTACTTCCGCAACAAGGTTTTGTCCTTTAGTGATGGGGGGGAGCAATGCGCCGCTTTCTTCTTCGTTTTCGTCGTCGAACGATTCGATGTATAGTTTAAGGAATCCGTCGAATTTAATGACTTCTCCCGTAGCCGCAAATTTTTCGGGCGTTCCGGAAATATCGATGGTAACGGTGGTTTTTTCCAATTGAGCATCGCTCATCTGCGAGGCCACCGTGCGCTTCCAAATCAACTCGTACAAACGTTTTTCCTGCGCCGAACCCGCTACTTCCGACTTATCCATGTAGGTGGGACGAATGGCTTCATGGGCTTCCTGCGCTCCCTTGCTTTTGGTCTTGTATTGACGGCTTTGCGAATATTGTGCGCCGAACTCGGCGGTAATGACTTTCTTGGCCATCCCGAGCGCCGTATCCGACAAATTGACCGAGTCGGTACGCATGTACGTAATTTTCCCCGCCTCGTATAATTTTTGCGCCACCGACATGGTTTGCGCCACCGAAAAACCGAGTTTTCGACTCGCTTCCTGTTGTAGTGTGGAGGTGGTAAACGGCGGTGCGGGCGATTTTTTCGCCGGTTTGGTACTTACGTCGGCGACCCGATAAGTTGCGGGCTTGCAACGTTCCAAAAAAGCAATCGTTTCTTCGGCCGTATCGAAACGTTTGTTCAGTTCGGCATGAAGAACGGCTTTTTTATCTTTATCCGAAACCGGAAAATTCCCGACAACTTTGAAGGACGATTTGCTTTTAAAGTCGCGTATTTCGCGTTCGCGTTCCACCAAAAGGCGTACGGCTACCGATTGCACACGCCCCGCCGACAATGCGGGTTTCACTTTTTTCCAAAGTATCGGCGACAATTCGAAACCGACCAAACGATCGAGCACGCGACGCGCTTGTTGAGCGTCGACCAAATTTTTATCGATGTCGCGCGGATTTTTTACGGCTTTGAGAATGGCATCTTTGGTTATTTCGTTGAAGACGATACGTTTTGTTTTGTCGTTCTTCAAATCGAGCACTTCGGATAAATGCCATGCAATAGCTTCCCCTTCGCGATCTTCATCGGAAGCGAGCCATACGGTTTGAGCCTGCTTGGCCAACTTTTTCAATTCGGCAACCATGGTGCCTTTACCTTCCGAAATAATATATTGCGGCCGATAATCATGTTCGATATCGATCCCCAAATTTTTCTTTTCCAAATCGCGGATATGTCCGAAACTTGATTTTACGAGATAATCTTTACCCAAAAATTTCTCAATGGTTTTGGCCTTGGCGGGCGACTCTACAATCACTAAATTTTGTTCCATCGGATATTATTGCATGGTAACTTTTAAACTTGTCGGTGTGAAATTTACCGAATATTGTACCGATAAACATCGGTCGAAATTCGGATGTTTCGAAAATTTCGAAATCGTTTCCTAGGTTTTTCGATTTTCAACCGCTTTGCCGGCGAACAATTTGCAAGGTTCGGACAATTTCAAAAAACGATGCAAAGAAAAACAAATAGAATCGGATGTTCAAAATTTTACCGTAATTATTTCGTATTTTTGCGCTCTCTTTAAAAATAAGATATGGCTAAAAAGCAGACGATAACACCTCGGAAGAAGAAATTTCTGTACATTTTTTGGGGAGCGGCGGCAGGATTATTCCTTTTTGTCGTTCTTCTGTTTATTTTGATCGCCAACGGAAAATTTGGGTTTATGCCTACATTCGAACATTTGGAAAACCCGAGTACCGACATCGCTACGGAAATATACTCGACCGACGGCGAATTGTTAACCACTTTCTATTTGGAAGAAAATCGCAATCCGGTTGCTTACAAAGATTTACCGCCATATTTGGTCAATGCGTTAATTTCCCGGGAGGATCATCGATTTGTTGATCATTCCGGAATCGACGGGATGGGATTGGTTCGCGTAGCCGTAAAAACCGTATTGTTGCAAAAATCGGGCGAAGGCGGCGGAAGTACCATTACGCAACAGTTGGCAAAGCAACTTTTCAAAAGAGATACGACAAGATATAATTGGGGTGTGGCGCAAAAAGCGCATATGGCCACCATCAAGTTTAGAGAATGGGTAATTGCCGTAAGGCTCGAAAAACAATACACCAAACAGGAAATCGTTACCATGTACTTGAACGTGGTACCGTTCGGTTATAACGCTTTCGGGATCAAATCGGCCGCGCGAACCTATTTCGGAAAAAGCGTTGATTCGTTAAAAATTGAAGATGCCGCTTTACTGGTAGGAATGTTGCAGCGTCCCAGTTTTTACAATCCGGTGAAACACCCGGAACGGGCGACATTGCGACGCAACAGCGTATTAAATAAGATGGAAGAGAACGGTTACTTGACCGAACCCCAATGCGATTCGCTGAAACAGGTGCCACTCAAACTGAATTTCGAACGATTGGATCACGAAGCGGGAAATGCCACTTATTTCCGCGAATATTTGCGTCTGATCATGAACAAAAAGGAACCGGCAAGAGAACGTTACGGAAATCCGCAAAGTTTTCGCGAAGATTCCGTGCAATGGGCAGATAATTCTTTGTTCGGATGGTGCAACAAAAACATGAAACCCGACAAGACGCCGTATAATTTGTATACGGACGGATTGAAAATTTACACGACCATCGACTCGCGGATGCAAAAATACGCCGAGGAAGCCATGCGCAAGCATTTAAAAGAATCGTTGCAAAAGGATTTTTTCAAAGAGAAAAAAGGCCGCAAGAAAGCGCCATTTTCAAATGATTTGACCGATAAACAGATAGAAGAAATTATGGCTACCGCAATGCGGCAAACGGATCGATATCGCGTATTGCGTGCCAGAGGCTTATCGCAAAAAGATATTCTCAAAAACTTTCAAGAACCGTGTGAAATGACTGTCTTTTCTTGGGACGGCGACAAGGATACCATCATGAGTCCTTGGGATTCGATTCGTTACCATAAAGCCTTCCTGCGAGCAAGCATGATGGCCATGAATCCGCACAGCGGCGAAGTGAAAGTATACGTGGGTGGTATCAATTTTCGCCATTTCAAATGGGATGGGGTAAAGGTGCAAAAACGACAAGTCGGGTCGACGTTCAAACCGTTTTTGTATACATTGGCAATGCAGGATAAAAAGGAATTGACACCCTGTTATAAAGTACTGAACGTACCGCAAACCTTTGCGGTGGGCGACAGTACCTGGACGCCGAAAAGTTCGGGAAAAAAGGACTATTTCAACCGATGGGTAACATTGAAATGGGGATTGGCTACATCGGAAAACAACGTGACCGCTTGGCTGCTGAAACAGGTATCGCCGGCTGCCGTAGTCGAAATGGCCCGAAAAATGGGAATCGTCAGTCATATTGATCCCGTGCCGTCCATTGTGTTGGGAACACCCGAAATATCGTTGGCCGAAATGACGGCCGCATTTTCGGTATATTCCAATAAAGGCGTATATTCCGAACCGATTTACGTAACACGCATCGAGGACAAGAACGGAAACGTTTTGCAACGTTTCAGCTCGTTCAAAGAAGAAGCTATCAGCGCGCAAACGGCTTATTTAATGGTTAATCTGTTGCAAGGCGTGGTCAGAGGCGGAACAGCAACCCGATTGCGTGCCACATACCAATTGTTGAACGATATGGGAGGAAAAACGGGAACGACGCAAAATCATTCCGACGGTTGGTATATGGGGATCACTCCCGACTTGGTAGCGGGTGTATGGGTCGGCGGTGAAGACCGTTCCATCCATTTCGACAACATGCGGCTCGGACAAGGATCGGCCATGGCATTACCCATTTTCGGCATGTTCATGCAAAAAGTATATGCCGACAAGAGTATCGGATTGTCGCAAGGCTCGTTCGAACGACCCGATAATTTCAATGTAAACTTGGATTGCCCTGTAGACGAAGAGTTCGGCGGCGGAGTTGTTTATGACGAGTAAATTATTTTGATGATTTGCTTCGTTCATGAGAATGTTTACCTTGGTTATTGATTTTTAATCGTTCGTTTGCGGACGGATTTCGATTTAATGTGAAATTCATTAATCAAAACCGGTCAATCATAAAAATGCTTCGTTTCCGATTTCGAAATGCGCCGTGAAATGCAGATAAGTACACCATCAAATCAAACTCAACCGTTTCAACTGAATCTTCCTCAGGAAAGACCTCAGATTGATCAGGAACGGGCGCAGGAAGTAATTGAACAAACCGAACAACGAGAACAACAAATCATTGCCGAACAACGGCGTGTGTTCGTACCTCGTGTCGAGCCGCTCGGAAAGCCTTCCATCGAAATCGATTCGTTGATGGCCAAATACGAGTACATCAAATGCATGCCTCGGGTCGATTTTCCCGACACATTTGCCCTAACCGTCCTCGAACATTGGTATCAACCGATAAAGGTATCTCTTCCGGAATTGTCGATTGCCGATACAACCGGTTTCATATCGTTTTCGGAAGTCGCCGATACCGTAAAATTCATACCGTCTTCGGTCGATTTATCGGCCGTAACCGAACTGCCGAAACCGCCCATGGGATTTACCGGTGAAATACGAGCTTCCGGTTATCCGTCGGTCATTACCCTATTCATTTTGTGCGGGTTGGTTTTACTGGCCAACATCAAATTTCGATTCGGAAAAAACCTGTCGCAAGCCTTTTTGTCTTTTTTCAGTTATCGGCAATCCTGCCGAATGCTTGAAGAACGCCGCGAATCCGACAAACAAGCCGCATTTCTCTCCAACATTCTGTTTGCTTTAAGCGTCGGGATATTCATCTCATTGGCACTACCGTTTTTCGGAATAAGCCCGTTACGAGAAAGTTATGTACTGTCCGTCATATTTTTTTCGTTGTTGGTCGCTTTATTGTACCTCATTAAAGC
>JAVBNP010000172.1:0-9467 GCA_031551455.1 Bacteroidales bacterium
ATGGAAATTTGATTAAAGCAGATTGGGAAGAAGAATATTTAATTTTAGGAGAATTAGTTCCAGAATGGGAAAGAGGAGAGGATTTTGTCGAAAGAGAAGAAGGTTCAAACACAGGCTCAAATACATTCACATATGATGATAAGAGGACGCCCTTTTATCACTGCAATACTCCGAGATGGGTTTTATTGTGGCTCAATAAGTTTGATACGTCGCTTAAAGGTTGGTATAATGCGAATAATATAAAAACTGAAACAAGCGAAGACGGGAGTACCAGAACATACGAATATACGTATAACGATGACGGATTTCCTGTAACACGAACATGGGCAACAACATGGGACGGCGGAATAACTACTTATACGGAAACATACACATATAAGCAGTAACAAGATGCCAGCCCCCAACTGCCGGACTGCTTTTAGGGCGGGGCGACGTGTGGAAGTCAACGTTCGTGACCCGCATCACGGTTCGTCTCGGTGGACAGTGAAGCAGCTCGCAAAATAGGATGAATAAAATTTATAATTAAAGACAATGAAATATTCTACAAGAAAAATTTTATTATGCTTACTATGGATTAACATTATTATTTCATCGTGCAAAGAAAACACGAATGGGAAAATTGCAGATGAAAAAGACACAGCTAATACTTCCGTTAAACAAGAAGATTCTATAGACAAAATTTTAATTCAATTTTATCCGTCTTTTGAGAGAGCATCGTTGATATTGCTTGATTTTTCCGAAAATCAACAAATATTTCAACGTATCGGGCATAAAGAATATTCAAATGTTTCCTTAGATTCACCTAAAAGTATGGTTTTTCCGTTGGATTCCCTTTCATATTCTTATTTAAAAGATTCTATCTCTTTTGGCCGGGAAGATTTTGTCAATAGGCAAGATTTCGTTGAAGATGGTATATCTCACAGCATTCTTTACATTTTTAAAAGCGGAAGAAGAAGATGTTGATTTAAGAAACAGTTTGACAGAGAGCGAATATGAGCTGATTATTAAGCTGATTGACTTGAATATCGCTCATTCTCCGGATAAGATGACAACCAATTATTTGAAACATTTGAAAGGATATCACGGAAAACCGAATTGAGTGATGAGAAAGCCGAACGTCCAACTTGCGACCTCGTAGGAACGACAGAATTATTAAAATGATAAATGATCATTCGAACAAGGGCCGAGATCGATCAAGTTTGCCGGAGCAACGGAAAATATGATTGACGAACGAAGTCACAAATTATATTTCCCCGCTTTTTTTATGACTTGTTTCGGCTTAACGGCAGAGCCTTCATACAGATAAACGATGCAACCGGAAGGTATTTCGATCGTGCTTTTTCCGTTTTTTCGAATATCGAGATGAACGAATCCTTCTTTGATCGGTATGCGTCCTTTCGCCCAATCCATTCCCATGAGATCGGGGCGAAAATGATATTCGGCAATGTTTTTATCGGATTGAGAAAACCCGAGAATGCTGTACAATGCCGTGACTACCGGCGGTATTCCGTTTGACCCGTGACAAAGACTTAACCCGAACGGTCGATCGTAGAATACCAACTGTTTCTCGCGAGAAGCAAGCGGAGAGAAATTTTCCGGAAACCGAGTGTACCCTTTATCCAACCAATCCAACCAAACGGCATTCAAAAACGGAATAATGTCTTTTCCTCTTCCCGCTTTTATGTAAGCCAAAAATTCAAATCCTTTTTCGTAACTGATGTCTTCTTTGTAATACTTGATATTCGGTAAGATTTGGTCGAACAAATAATCGTAATGTTCCTTCGGATACATATCGGCCAAAATGGCTCGATATTGCGCATGATGGGAAATGCGTGTGTCTTTTTTGCCTTCGGTGTCATATCCGTTGATAAATGCTTTTCTTTCATTGTCCCAAAAGTGATCCATGATACTTTTTCGGAGCGTTTCCGCTTTCGTTTTGTACTTTCGGGCCAAAGCATTCTCTTTCCATAATTCGGCAAAATAAGAACCGATTACGAAGTTTTGATACAGCAATATTTGTCCGTAAGCGGCAGTACCTTTCATTTCCGGTCCCATTTTGACCGACCAACCCGGAATAAAACCGTCCGTCGAACTTTTGGAAGAAATAAATCCGTCCTCGTCTTGGATGGACTCGTACAGACCCAGCATTTGAATAATACGGTCTTTAAACAGCAGAGACGTTTCGAGTTTTCCGTAACGCATGTAATCCTGTTTGAATCCGATCAAAGCGTACAACGGATAATCGACGATACCCAAATCGGAAACTTTCGGGTTCGGGGGCATCAAGGCTATGGAAAGATCATTTCGCGCCACTTGTTCGTCACCGAACAAATAATCGCCAGCGAAAGCGCATTCGACGGCATCCATGGCCCAAGGAAGATAGTCGCGTTTGATTCCGTCCAGATAAAAAGAATGCATCGAAGCATGAAGAGAGGCGGAAGCCGCCTTCCACATTCGGTTAAAATTTTCGTCGCTGCATTCGAATTGCATCAAAAAATCAACCGGCCACGACATTGCGTCGAATTGTACGGAGGAAATGGTGCATTTGTCGTCACTTTCCAATTTCAAATAGCGCAACGCTCTTTTCGGCAACTCGATATCCTGCTCGGAATCCGTTAACTCGATCACCGGCAACGGTCTCTGTTCCATGTCCTTCAAATTCTTGTTCAGGACCTCTTCGGGGCTTTCCCCCACGTTGAAATATAACCGCCCTTTCCCTTTGGCTTTCATTTTCACGATCCCGACTTCCTCATGTCGAAAATCGACGATCACGCAACCTTCTTTTCCCGATTCGATCGTACCGTTATTTTCCGTTGCATTGATCAACGGGATGTACCGATAAGGAAAAATCCGGACGATGATTTCTTGCACGTCGTCGGGACGTTTATCCGGCTTATTGTATTTTTCGTAAGATTCGGGCCCGTTCCAATGTACCTTATCCAAACTTACCTGCCAATCTTTCAAAGAAGAAACATCCTCACCGTCCACGATCAAGCACGGCAAACGATCTTTCGTTTCAACTTCGAATAAAAGAGTTGTCACACCCGGTTTCAGCACATATTCCCGTTGCGAAGTTTCTATTTTCTTGTCATTAACATAAAAAGTGATTGATTCGGGTCCGGCCCACTTGATCGGAGTTTCTTTTCCGAGTTTCACCTTTTTCCGAAAATACGATTGATACACGTATTTATTGAATTTCCCGGGGTATCCCACGTAGGTGCATCTGGTGTCCGATTCCTTTTTGCATTGTTTCTGCATGTGAGCACTCAGTTGCCCGGGGTACCACATGTAGCCGACACTCCATTCCGTCAATTTTTCAGCGGGAAGAATTTTGCAGGAAGGATCCCGCAGGGGATCATATTCCAAAGATTGTGCACACAAAGTGGCAACAAAAAAGAATCCGATGATCGATAACGTAAAAATGCGTAAGTTTTTTCCGGTCATGTTTTTATTTGTTTTATGCCGACAACCTCGCAAATCAAGTTATTCGGCAGCGTTTACCAACCAATTTCATGAAGATTCATGTCGTCGTATTCATGAACTTATCGCAAATATAAAAAAATTTCACTTGTTTGGAAAGCATTTGATTGCACCAAGCAAAGCAAAATATCTATTTTTGTGAAATTGTTTATCCTTTGTATTGTTGGTGCATGAAAACAATATTTTCTCATTATATCCACCCGATTCTTTTTTTGTTATTCCCGTTGTTTGGGGCATCGACAAATGCGCTGGCCGACAACCCGCCCCGAGTAAGCATCATTTCTCCGGAAAAAGAAAGCACGACAACGGTTCGACAAGTCAACATCAACTATCTTATTTCCGAATCGACTCCCGAAACCGTAAACGTGTTGATTGACGGAAAACTTGTACAATCCGTGAAGAATGCGGTATCGGGGGAAAATGAAATAACGGTGGAAGTTCCCGCGCAAGATTGCCAAATATCCGTTATTGCGCAAAATAAATCGGGCAAAAGCATTCCCGCCATCATCAACATATATTGGTTCGGGCCTTCGGCGGATGTTCGCAAACCGACATTACATATTTTGGCCGTGGGAATCGGTCAATATGCTGATCCGACACTTAGGTTGCAATTTGCGGCAAAAGATGTTTCCGATTTTGTCCAAACCATGACGCGGCAGAAAGGACTGTTGTACGAAACCGTGGAAACAAAATTGCTGACCGACCAAAAAGCAACCGCAAAAAATATTCGCGACGGATTAACTTGGTTACGGAACAAAACCGGCGATCAAGACATCGCCGTGCTTTATTTGGCCGGTCACGGAATCAACAACAAGACGGGTTCTTTTTTCTTCATGCCGATCGATGCCGATTTCAATAATCCGGATGCGGGTTGCATCGGCTATGCGGATATCAAAAAAGCGGTTGCCGCCGTCGCCGGAAAAGTGATTATATTTATGGATGCATGCCATTCGGGTAAGGCATTGGGTGATCCGACGGAAGCAAACAATGCGGTAAAGTCTCTTTCGGAAACAACCGGTAAAACAATCGTATTTGCATCATCTACGGGACGTCAATATTCGTTGGAAAACCCCGAATGGAATAACGGCGCTTTCACCAAAGCGGTGGTGGAAGGATTAAACGGGAAAGCCGATTTGTTGGGTAACAATACCGTTACCGTCAAAACGTTGGATTATTATATTGCCGGAAGAGTGAAGGAATTAACCAATGGCAAACAAGCGCCTGTTACCATTGTTTCGGAAGAACTTTCCGAGATTACCCTTGCCGTTGTTTCTCAATAAATTCGTTCATCTTAACGGATCATTTTGTTTGTTTACAGATCAATTCCCGTATATTTTTTCAGGAGATAACCGATTCCGAAACTGATGATGACTACCGTAAAGCTGATAACCAACATTTCGGCAAAACGAGTTTTGAATTTTTCACCTTTCACCACGGAATAATAGAAATTGAACACGGCGATCACCACAATGGCGATGATTAACGTAAGCGCCATGGCAAGTAACGAATCGCGGATCAGTAAAAAAGGAATGATTAATGCAATAACCGTTATGATGTAGGAAATTCCGGTGTAAACCGATGCTTTCAGCGCGATTTTGCTTCCTTTTTCGGCTTTTACGGAAAGATATTCGGAGGCAGCCATCGACATGGCCGCGGCAATTCCGGTAATGCTTCCGAGCAAAGCAATCATCATCGAATTTTGCAATGCCAACGTAAAACCCGCCAACGAGCCGGTCAGCTCCACCAATGCATCATTCATACCGAGAACGATAGCGCTCATAAAACCGAGGCTTTTTCCCTCGATCATGGCAATTAATTTTTCCTCGTGTTCTTCTTCTTGAAGGACAATGTCGGCAATTTCGGGATAGAGTTCGTTATAACGACCGTATCTTTCAATCGCTTTTTCTTCGTCGAGTTCCAAAAGCTTAATCCCGAACGTAAGTCCCAATACACGGGCAGCAAACAGATAAAACCGTATCTTGAGTTTTCGAGCCGAAGGCATAATCTCCGTATATTTAGCCAATATCCGAAAATGTTCTTTTTCTTCTTCGGCAATATCTTTCAATATTCTTTTATTGATCGGATTTTTTTCACGATCGGATAATTTTGTAAAAACCTCATAACCCGTTATTTCGTCTCTTTGACAACGAATCAAGTCCGCCTTTATTTTCGCTTCCATGACACGGTCGTTTTAATTCATCAGTCCCGTAAAGGTATTTACTATTAATACAAATAAGAAAATTTTATGTTGAAAAACAACACAAAAACACGAATGCCGACTTTTTTGAAAAAAGTCGGCATTCGATTCGTTACAATCATCCTCATCGGATACTACTCGAGCTCCACCAAAATAAATCCTTTGGGAAACCGATCTCCCACTTTCGCGTATACTTCTTTTACCTTCCCGGCAACGGAAGCTTGTACGTTATTCACCATTTTCATGGCTTCGAATTTAGCCACCGTTTGGCCTTCTTTCACTTGTTCGCCTTTTTTGACCAATATGTGCGTCACGGTCCCGGGAAGAAAGGCCGTAATCTTCCGATTATCGATCGGTGACCAAGGTTTGCGGCTTTTATATTTATTGGTTAACTCCGTCTTATATGCCGTTTCGTCAATCAAAATGGTTTCGGTTGCGGACTTTTTATCGTTTTCTGTCATTATATCGTTTTTAGGAATATCAATTACGCGGATCCGGATAACCGGATCCGCGTAACAAGATAATAAAATTTTAAAAAGGAGGTATTCCGTGTTTTTTACGCGGAATGTGCTGATCTTTATTAACCGATACACTGAGTGCGTGTATCAACAGATTACGTGTTTCCGAAGGTTCAATCACCGAATCGATATACCCTTTGGATGCCGCTACATACGGGTTGGCAAACTTTTCCTTGTATTCTGCAACTTTTTGTTTGCGCATTTTTTCCGGATCTTCGGCCGATTGGATTTCTTTTCGGAAAATAATGTTGGCGGCGCCTTCGGGACCCATCACGGCAATTTCGGCGGCCGGCCATGCAAATACATAATCGGCACGGAGATGGCGCGAATTCATCGCAATGTAACCTCCTCCGTATGCTTTACGCAGAATAACCGAAATCTTGGGAACGGTAGCTTCGCTGTATGCATATAAAATTTTCGCACCATGACGAATCACGCCGGCATGTTCCTGGTCGATACCGGGCAAATAACCGGGCAAATCGACAAAGGTAACCAACGGAATATCAAACGCATCGCAATAACGAATGAAACGAGCAATTTTGTCGGATGAATCCACATCTAACACTCCCGCCAAAAATAACGGTTGATTGGCCACAAAGCCGACCGTTTCGCCGTTGATGCGTCCGAAACCGATCACTGCGTTAAGCGCCCACATTTCCTGAACCTCGAAGAAGTCGGAGTCGTCGACCACCGAACGAATCACGTCGCGTACGTCGTACGGCATTTTGGGATCGGAAGGTACAATTTTATCGATTTTGTACTTGGATTTCGGATCTTTCGGTTTAAGACGCGGCGCTTTTTCCGAATTGTTCCAGGGAATAAAGCTGAGCAACTTTTTGATTTGTGTGAAACATTCGGCTTCACTGTTCGCAAAGAAATGCGCATTGCCGGTTATTTCACTGTGCACGCGGGCACCACCGAGGTCTTCCATCGAAATTTCTTCGCCGATAACGGTTTTGATCACTTCGGGTCCCGTAATGAACATCTTGGAAATTTTGTCAACCACAAAAACGAAGTCCGTCAATGCCGGCGAATATACCGCACCTCCGGCGCAAGGACCGAGGATAACGGAAATTTGCGGAATGACACCCGAACTGATGGTATTGCGGAAAAAGATGTCGCCGTATCCGGCCAACGAGTTAACGCCTTCTTGAATACGCGCTCCGCCCGAATCGTTAATTCCAATCAAGGGCACCCGCATTTTCAACGCATGATCCATAATTTTGGTGATTTTACGAGCGTGCATCGAGCCCAATGAGCCTCCGGCCACCGTAAAATCTTGTGCGTAAATAGCAATCGGGCGATCGCCCACGGTTCCGGTTCCCGTAATAACGCCGTCGCCGTGCAGGGTTACTTTGTCCATGTCGAAATCGCGAGCATCGTGCTGCACGAACATATCATATTCTTGAAATGATTTTTCGTCGACAATGGAACTTATTCTTTCGCGGGCAGTCATTTTGCCCATGGCAAGTTGCTTTTCGATGGCTTTATCGCCACCGCCTTTTTCGACTTGCTCTCTTCTCTTCTTGAGTTCTTCTATTTTCTTATTCAACGCCATAGCGTATTTTGGTTTGGTTAAAGGTTATGGATAAAAGAGGCTGCAACGTTACGAAATCTATTTGAATTGGGAAATAACATTCTTTAAGATATTCATATGTTTTATATACAAAAAATTACGCATATCAACTTAAAGCAAGACATTACGTTTAATTTTCGAGCATCGTAAACTCAAGACGATTTTACGAATGCAAATCGATCATAAAGCCTTTAATGCTCCTATCAGCGCTTCGTTTTCCGAAGGAGTGCCCACCGTGACTCTCAAGCAATTTCCGCAAAGTGATACCGTATTTCGATTGCGAACGATAATTCCTTTTTTTACCAATTCCCGATAAATTCCATCGGCATCGGATACTTTGATGAGGATAAAATTGGCATCGGTGGGATATATTTTTTCCACACATGTCGGTTCCGACAATCGCTTTTGCAACATTTCCCGTTCGCGCAACAATATCTTTACCCGTTCTTTCATGAGGTGCTCGTCCGCCAACAAACGCAAGGCATAATCCTGCGTCAATCGATTAACGTTGTACGGAAATTTTACCTTATTCATGATATCGATAATTTCCGGAACGGCAAAAGCCATCCCCAGCCGAATCGCCGCTCCGGCCCATGCTTTCGAAAACGTTTGAAAAATAACAAGATTGGGATATCGGTTCAGTTCGGGAAGCATCGACGGATGCGATGAAAAATCGATGTAGGCTTCATCCAAAATCACGATCCCGGAAAATTTTTGAACCGTTTTAACGATTTCGTCCCGATTCAAACTGTTACCGGTGGGATTATTCGGCGAGCACAAAAAAATCAGCTTGGTGTGTTCATCTGTGGCGCGAAGCAAATCATCGGCCGAAAAATCGAACCGATCGTTGAGCGGTACATCGCGATAAGCCACGTTGTTGATATCCGCCGACACGCGATACATACCGTATGTCGGATCCACGGCAACAACATTATCCGTTCCGGGTTCGCAAAATATGCGAAACACGAGATCGATCGGCTCATCGCTGCCGTTACCGAGAAATATTTGTTCCTTACCGATGCCTTTTACTTTTGCGATTTCTTCTTTCAGTTTTGTTTGCAAGGGATCCGGATAACGACTCATCGGCGTGTTGTACGGATTTTCGTTGGCATCCAAAAACACGGATGCGTTGCCTTTAAACTCGTTGCGAGCGGATGAATACGGCTTTAAATTGAATATATTGGGCCGAACCAATCGATCTAAATTCATGACAATTATTTTAATTGATGCAAATGTAGCAAAATAACACGAATCCCGATTTCAACCTTCGTCTTCGTATTTTTGGTTCCGACGACGCGGAATAAAACCGGCGCGACGAATGGCGTCTTGCATTCCCCGTTCGTCCATGACATGTGTCGCTCCGGCAGCCGAAACCACATTTTCTTCAATCATGATTGAACCCAAATCGTTTGCTCCGGCATATAATGCGGTCAATCCCGCCGATATGCCCACCGTAAGCCACGAAGCTTGTATGTTGGGTACGTTGGGCAACATGATGCGACTGACGGCAATCATGCGCAAATAATCTTGCGTGTTGATTCGTCCCGGGATGTTCATTTCCCGCTCGAGCCTCGTTCCCGTACTTTGAAACGGCCACGGGATAAAAGCGAGAAAGCCGTAAGCGCCGTTCGGCTTTTGCGCTTGAAGATCGCGAATACGGATCAAATGTTCGATTCGTTCTTCGTCCGTTTCCGCA
>JAVBNP010000201.1:0-23027 GCA_031551455.1 Bacteroidales bacterium
GGCAACGCCCTATGACCGAGTGAATAGAGTTTTCCTAAGCCCTGCAAGGGCGATAGCAGGAATACTAAGGCTTTCGCCCCGTTGGGGCTTTGAAGAATGCTGTCATTGCTTCGTAGGGCTTCGCCCTACGCTAATGCTCAAAGGTCGTTGGCCTTACGTCTTTATTCGCAAACCAATTCTGTTTGAGTATAAATACACGCAAGTATAAACAACGTTTTACCAACCTTTTGGCATCGTTACTCAAATGATTATCACGGCTGTTTTTACCCTATTTGTGGAAAAAGTACTTTATTGATTTTCCGTTGGCGCCGTTACGTTTCCACGTATACGCAATACGACCGATTCCGGATTTCCGTTTGCGATGTTCACCGTAATTGATTTGCTGAAAGTCGTGATACTCGAAGGGTGATAGGTAACTTTTATGTAACCTTTTTCTCCCGGGGCCACGGGTTCTTTTGTCCAACCCGAAGTGGTACAACCGCACGAACTCGTTACTTTTTGGACGGTTACCGGATCGGTTCCTTTGTTCGTGAACTCGAACGAATATGTCTGTGATCCGTCGTTCTTCACTATGGCGCCGAAATCATGCACCAATTTATTAAACACAACTGTTGTGTCGGTTTGCTGCGCATAAACCATATTCACTATGGTACAAACGATGATTAAAAGAATACCTTTTTTCATATCATAAAAGTTTTAAAATTTATGTCGCAAAGGTCGTATGTCGATTTTCCGGATAAAAGTTTTTTTCTTCAAATGATGGTATTTGAATTGTCAAATCTTCGTTCGAACGTCGAAAAGAATGTTAAAAAATAATCGTGTTTATGTCAAAAACATTTGTATGTTATTGATGTTTAATAACATTGATTAAATGTCGATTTTTGCACGGAATTAATCCGAGTTACGGAATAACTTATATTTGCACATGCTTTCACATAAAAAACATATTCGATCGCTCCCGGTGGCAATGATAGGTGTCATTGCTTTATTGATATTGCAATTTGTTTGGGTGTATCATGCTTACCGGTTGGAATACCGACAGATGATGAGTGACATCAAAGATGCGTTTAATCTTGCTTATCAAAAGGAACAAACCTATCGTGTACCTGTTGTGGAC
This sequence comes from Bacteroidales bacterium, assembly GCA_031551455.1. GTDB lineage: Bacteria > Bacteroidota > Bacteroidia > Bacteroidales > UBA4181 > JAIRLS01. The sequence goes on from JAVBNP010000201.1 coordinate 1,118, forward strand.
ATTGTGAATCCCGGTGCAATCACCATACAAAGTTGCGGAACCGAGGAAATCATCATTGTTCGGAAATGTCCCGAAACCGATACGATTATATACAATAATCTTTCGGGGCATTCGATCGAAAGTTTTATCAATCACGTTTTTACGGATTTGCGCGAACATATTGTACCTTTGAACATTTATTGCTTGTCCGATTTGTTTGCCGGAATGTTGCATGACAGGGATATTCCTGTTTCTTTTGTCATTGAGCGGTTTGATATTGACACCGGAGAGGTTTTGGAAACATCATTGCCCTCGGTCAAAAAACAACCTAAATCGGCTCGTGAACACATTATTATTTCGGAAATTTCAAATAAAGAAGCTGTTCGCGCAATTCTTCAAGTTACGCCGGGAGCCGTATTTGTAAACATGACCGGGACGTTGGTCGTTACTTTTTGTTTGACGGTTGTCTTATTGCTGTCCGTTATTTTTCTGTATCGTTACCGACATATTGAACAAGGTAAGGAGAATGTTGTGATACGACCTATCGAACCTTCGGATCGGCCGGCGAACAACACATTTTTCATGGGACAATACCGTTTTGATCCCGACAAGAACGAATTAACGGGGTTTGGTGAGTCTGTTCAACTGAACAAAAAGGAAAATACCATTCTGTATGCACTATGTGTAAAGCAAGGCAATATCGTTGACCGCAATATATTGTTGGAAGAAAATTGGGGTAGTCTCGGGTTGGTTTATTCCCGCAGCTTGGATACTTATATTACTACGTTACGCAAGTATCTGAAAAAAGATCCGTCCATACAAATTGTTACCGTTAAAGGGGTTGGGTATAAATTGGTTTATTAGCGGTTGCCGAAAATCTTATATTCGTTGAATAGACTTTGGTTGAAGCTGTTCCAAAAGTCGAAAATGAACGTCACGGCAATGACGAGCTGAAAAACAGACTTTTGAACGGCCTCAACCTATTTAACGGAATCGCTTGCAACATCGGCCGACTCTTCCGAAAGAGCTTCCTCGCCGGGTAAAGAAAGACTTGTTCTGAAAACGCTTTTACCTTCGTACGCTTTGCCTGCGGTTAACGGAACGGTTTCGACCTTAATACTCGTTGCGGGAATTTGCCGACGGGTAACCAAATAATCCGTGAGCAGCTTATTGCGCTTTTCCGCCGTTCTTCCTATTTGGTTGTTGACGCTGTCCTTATACAACGCCATCGATTTGGCGTAAATGTCGCCTTGAAATTCTTTACCGAGCAATCCGTCGGCAAATTTTGTCAATTCGGGATCGTTGTCTTTGATTTTTGCTATTTCCGACATATCCAGCATATCCGTATTTTTTTTGGATATCTTCTTCATGTAATAGTCTCGTTTCAAATCGATCAACGATTGATCCTTGACGGCTTGCGTGTAATTAATATCCTGTTTTATATCGAGCATCAAATCGGGTTTTGCTGTCATGATATCGGATAATTGATTGAATTTATCGTATTGATCGGAAGTAAAATCTTCCTGCAAGTTCGTAAACTCGATGGCTTCCAGTTGTTCGGGGTTAAATCCGAGCGAACCGGCAAGAAAGTCGAGCGGACTTAACGATACTTTTACCAACACGTTGACCAAAGCCTTCAAGATAATCTTCTTGTATGAAAATTCGGGCGAGCGAATATCTCCCGTTACGGGCAAATCCAACTTTATTTTATCGTTTCGGTCTTTCAAAACGTACACGGCCAAGCGGAGAGGCACTTTCATTTTGGGTTTTACGCTTTTGTCCGCTTTATCCACGGCGCATTTAAAAATATCCAAACCGTTGGTTCCCGTCAACATATTGTTTTTGATCGTGTTTTGAGCCGAAAATGTCAAAATGCCTTCCGTGAGGGGATAAGCAAAATAATCCATCGAATAGGGCGTGAAATCTTTTATTTCCACACTGCTCAAGTTAATGACCAAATTCAAATTCGACAAATCGTTGAAATTACCCGTCCAACGAATGTCGGCCATTCCCGTGGTGCCCGTTTTTCCACGGATGATAATGTCGTTGGTTTTATCGGGGTCAAAATCGTTTGCCGTAATGCCGATATCCTTCAATTCGTAAGTAAAAGGCATTTGCAGCGTATTGTCTTTAAATTCGATATTAATATCCTTCATATCAACTTTTCCGATAACCAACCGAAGAGGCGGCTCGGTCGAAGCTTTGGTTTTCGCGGAAGTCGTATCGACGGGAACGGAACTTTCTTTCATTAAATAAGTAAAGTTGCTCGAGCTGTCTTTTTCCATGACATACGTTGTGGAAACACCTTGTGCGGAAAATTCGTTCAAAATGTATTTCGATTCTTCCAGTCGAACTTCGGCCATGTCCACAGCCAATTTATCTGCCGAAACCACCAAATGTTCCCGATCATCGCGCAAATCGAACGAGCCGAGTTCCGCTTTCCCGTGTACGGCCGAATTCATGATGTGTTCCATATCGCCCGTAATACCGATTTTTGCGTCGAGCAATCCCGAAAGGCTTCCCACGCGCATGGTTTGTTGCAGATAAGGCAATAGACCCGCAATGGAAAATTTTTCCAATTCCAGCATAATATGGTATGTCGATTTTTCGATATCGTATTTTAATTGCGACTTTAGTCGGCCGCCGTCGGTGAACAGCAAATCGAAGCCGACATCGGTTTCTTTACCCGAAAAATACACGCCCGGGATTTTCAAATTCAAATCCTCCATATCCCAGTTGCTTCCGACGGACAGGTCTTTGTATAGAATATTCCCGTTACGCAGCATGATGTCGTAAATTCCTATTTCCCAAGGTTTCGATTCCTTTTCGGGAGGGGCGGGAGCAACGCTGTCCGACGAGCCGAATTTTTTCGACAGATCGTCGAAATTGAATTCGCTGCCCCGTTGCCAAATATGTAATCGGGCGTCGGAAAGATGAATTTTTTTGACGGTCACTTTATGGAATAAAAAATCAAAAAGTTTAACCTTGACGTCCAATGTGTCGAATCTGAAAAAACTTTCCGCGTCATTTTGTTCCTTCATGTCGAAGTCGACTATTCTGAGCGAACCGGTAAACATGTTGAACCGCAATTTATCCATGGTAACGGTACGTCCAATCAGCTCTTTGCCGTTTTTTTCGATATATCGTTTGGAAAGAGGCGAAATAAGCAATGCAACAATTACGACCAACAGGAAAAGCGTTCCGATAACGATAAGACTTATTTTAACGGATTTTTTCATTTGGATTTATTTTATTTTGATATTGATTTCGGATATTTCGGGCAACAAAAATACCGAAAAAAGGTTTAATTTAAAATGAGATTTATATAACGAATTTATGCCCGAATGATCCGATTTTCGATACGTTGAATTCGAAAGCGGACCGACTCGGATTGTCCGAAACCCGGTTAAAAATGAATGAAAATAATGTTTGGCTGAAGCCGACGTGAATTTGTTTATTTTCCGTCAACTAAAGTTGGCGGAAATGATTTGATTTCGCATTCATTGTCGTTGACTTTAGTCAACGGTTGAGGATAGACAAATGAGAGGGCTTTAGCCAAATTAACGCTCGATTTGGACAATTTATAAATTTGAACAGGCTTTAAAATTTATCGGCCGATAAAATATCTTTCTTGAAAAACGGTTAGATTAATACAAACAATTTTTTGTTATTTTGCATGTTTATCCGAATTTCGGATTTACCGGAGTTTATATTCGAATATTTGAAGAAAGGATTCTTTCATATCATAACGGCGGGTACGGTGGTTCTCGCGATATTCTTTTCGGGTTGCAGCACCGAAAAAAATACCGGAATCACCCGTACGTATCACAATGTTACCACTCGTTACAACGTATTGTTTAACGCCAAGGAAAACTATAAGCGCGGTATTAAAAAAGCCGAAGAAAGCAAACAGGACGATTATACGCAAACGCTGCCTCTTTTCTTGTACGGCGACGAAGCCGTGGCCCAAGCGGTATCCGGCGATATGAACGTTGCCGCTCAGAAAGCAACCAAAGCGATTAACCTCCATTCCATCAAGGTGAAACCCAAAGTGAACAAATCGGGTATGTCGCCTGCCGAAAAGAAATTTTACGATAAGAAGGAATTCAACAAGTACATGGACGACTGTTATTTGTTGATCGGAAAAACCTACGTGTACACCAATCAATATTTTCAAGCCGCCCAAACCTTCAGTTTCATCCAAACCGAATTTCCCGAAGAAAAAAGTTCGTATGAGGCCAAACTGTGGCGGGCTAAAACATTGATTTTGGAGAAAAATTATCGGGAAGCGGAACGATTGATCGTTGAACTTCGCGATGACGAAAAGTTTCCCGACAAAAAAGCGTTGAAAGCCGAACTTGCCGCAACCACGGCCGATTTGTACATCAAACAACAGCGCTATTCGGATGCGATCGAATCGTTGGAACGCGCATTGATGTTTACCAAACATAAAAAAACGAAAATACGTTATCGTTACGTGTTGGCACAACTTTACTTAACGCAACAGAATTACGTAAAAGCATCGGAAAATTTCCAAAGGGTGGTTCGGATGAATCCGCCGTACGAAATGTCCTTTAACGCAACCATAAGTCGGGCAACGGCGTCCCAAAACAGCGGCGTCGACGTTAAAGACGTGAAGAAACAGTTGAATAAAATGTTGCGCGACACTAAAAATACGGATTACAAGGATCGGATATACTATGCGCTGGCCGAAATAGAATTGCATCAAGAAAATACCGATCGGGCGATCGATTATTTTCAACAATCGGCACGGGCATCTACGAGCAACCTGCCGCAAAAAACCAAATCGTACCTCACGTTGGGCAATTTGTTTTACGACAGGCGCGATTACATGCATGCTCAAGCGTATTATGACAGCGCTTTGGTGAATATGAAATCCGATTATCCCGGATACATTCAAATAGCGTCCAAAGCGAAAAATTTGAACGCGCTGGTATATAATCTCAATACGATTCGGTTTCAAGACAGCGTGCAACATATTGCCCGCATGTCGTCAGCCGATCGCGATCGGTTGATCGGCGGTATTATAGCCGAATTGCAGCGTAAGGAACAAGCACAAAAAGAAGCCGAAGCGGTCCGTCTGCAACAGTATTACAACAATATGGGTCGCCAAACGAGAATTTCCGACCCGACGGCAAAGGCGCAATGGTATTTTTATAATCCCACAACGGTGACGCAAGGTATCGGCGAGTTTCAGGTACGATGGGGACGACGAAATTTGGAAGACAATTGGCGACGCAAAAATAAAGGCGGGATTGCGGATATGCAGATTGCCGAAAGCGAAGGTTCCGCGGGTGAAGGCGGACCGGGCGGTAAAGCGCTTAAAGTAACAGATGTTCATACCCGCGAATATTACTTGCAAAACATTCCGCTCACCGATTCGATGATGACGGCATCGCATCGAATGATCTTGGAAAGTTTGTACGCGGCGGGTTATATTTACAATAACGATTTCGGTGAATATGCCTCGGCTGCGGGACAATACGAGGATTTGATTCGTCGTTATCCGCAAAGCGAATACGTGACTCCGTCGTATTATTATTTGTATTTGTTGTATGCGAAATTGAACAATACGGCCGAAGCCGAAAAATACAAAAACCTGTTGCTGACCCGAGCGCCCGAAAGCACTTTTGCCAAGATTGTTCTCGACCCGACTTACCTTGATCGCATGGCGCAACAAAAAGGCGAAGCAGAGCAATTGTACGAACAGGCATATGATCATTACAATCGAGCCGAATACGAATCGGTAATCGCTCTTGCGTCGGAAGCCGTGAAGCGTTTTCCCAAGGACGATTTGGTTCCGAAGTTTGCCTTCTTGAAGGCCTTATCGACGGGAAAAATAGCAGGCACGCCGGAAGCAATGCGCAGCGAGATGAAAAAAATTGTTACCGATTATCCCGCGAATGAAGTATCGTCGGAGGCTCAGACGTTAATCGACTACATTGACGGTAAAGATCCGACAATGAAATTGGCCGATCGGGCGGAACGGGCAAAATCGTTGTATACATACAGCGAAACGGGAGCGTATTATTTTTGCTGGGTGGTGCAAAACAAGGAAAACCTTAATCAACTTTCGTTTGACTTGTTGAATTTCAATCTCGATCGATACCCCGATCTCAAATTGGAATTGGTGCGCAACCAAATCGATAACACGCATATTTTGTTGACGGTAAAAGGCCTTTCGACATTCGAACAGGCACAGGGATATTATCGCTCGTTCCTGATGAGTCCCGAAACGATCAAGAACATTAAAAACGATCATACTTCTTTCATCATATCCGAAAGCAATTACGCGATATTGGATCAAGATAAAAAAGTGGAAGACTACATCGAGTTTTTCAAAAAAGAATACTTGAGACAATAAAACTTAAAGTTTCGGGTTTAATCATTTCGGGATTCGACGTCATGTCGCATCAAATGTAACTTTTGTTCTTGACTGTGTCGAATCGACAAAACGATCTTGGAGCAAAAATAATTCGAATTTTGAATTTTAATCCGAAAACAAACATGAACAAACATATCACTATTCTTTGGGTCGACGACGAGATCGATTTGTTGCGGCCGCATATCCTGTTTCTGCAAAATAAAGGTTATGAGGTCATAACGGCCACAAACGGATATGACGGGGTAGAAATGCTCAAGGATCGCGGGGTCGATTTGATTTTTCTGGATGAGAACATGCCCGGTATGACCGGTCTCGAAACATTGACGGAAATGAAGGCCGTCAATTCGGTGGTACCCGTGGTAATGATTACCAAAAGCGAAGAGGAAAACATCATGGATCAAGCAATCGGATCAAAAATAGCCGACTATTTGATCAAGCCCGTTAATCCGAACCAAATATTGCTCACCATCAAGAAAAATACGGAATCGTTGCGTTTGGTGACCGAGCAAACCACTTCCATGTACCAATCAAAGTTCATGCAGTTGGGCAACGATATCAACATGGCCGGCACATTTGAAGATTGGATGTTGATCTATCGCCAATTGGTGTATTGGGATTTGGAACTCGAAAAGTTGAACGATAAGGGCATGCACGAGATCTTGCAAACGCAAAAAATCGATGCGAACAATAACTTTGCACGTTTCGTTCGAAACAATTACGAAAGCTGGTTCGGCAAACGAAGCGATCGTAAACCGTTAATGTCGCCCAACGTGTTGCGACAGGAAGTTTTCCCGGAAGTCGGTCGGCAAAAAACCGCTTTGATTCTGATCGACAACTTACGTTTGGATCAATGGTATACCATCGCCCCCGTCATCGGACAATACTACAAATCCGAAAAGGAAATGCTTTATTGCGCCATTTTGCCGACGGTAACCCAATATGCCCGAAATGCCGTTTTTTCCGGATTAATGCCGTTGGATATTGCGCAGTTGCACCCCGAATTTTGGTCGGACGAAGATGAAGAGGGAGACAGCCACAACCTGCACGAACAAGAATTGCTTCGAAAACAGTTGAATCGATTGGGATTGTCGCACAGCCTGTCGTACGAAAAAATCAGCGGAGAAAAGCAGGGAAAACGCGTTGCCGAAAACTTGCACGATTACTTGAACAGCGATTTATCGGTATTCGTGTACAACTTCATCGATACATTGTCGCATGCGCGTACCAATGTGGATGTGATTCGCGACTTGGCGGCTTCCGAGTCGGGATATCGATCGATCACGCGTTCGTGGATCGAACACTCTTCGTTGCTCGATATCATCAAACAACTGTCGGAAGAGAACGTAAAGTTAATCATTACCACCGACCACGGATCCATCAGCGTTTCCAATCCGGTAAAGGTGCTCGGCGACAGGGAAAGTTCATCGAATTTGCGTTACAAACAAGGCAAATTACTGAATTACGAAACGAAAAATATTTTTGAGATAAAAAATCCGACAAGTATTCGTTTGCCCAAACTCAACGTGAGTACCAGCTATATATTCGCGACGGGAAACGATTACATGATATATCCCAAGAACTACAATCACTACGCGAATTATTACCGCAATACCTTTCAGCACGGCGGTATTTCGCTCGAAGAAATGATGGCTCCGTTGATCGTACTCGATCCGTTGGGAAGTTAATCGTTCGTCAATCGACGAACCGTTTACGAAAAAGTCATGTTGCTTCTGTCTACGCCGAATTTTTCTCCCGAGTGAGGCGCGCCCGACGGTTCCATGTGTACCACGATATCGTACACGTTATCAATCGTTTGTTTGATGCTCTCTTCCACGGCTTGCGCGATTTCGTGTGCTTCATACAATGTTTTGTGTCCGTCCGTTTCGATATCGAGCGCAATCATGTACATATTGCCGAGTTGTCGCGATCTGATCCGATGCGGATTGCCGGCTCCCGGAACCCGATCCACTGCTTCAATGATTTTTTGGTAAACGGAAGTATCCTTTACCCCGTCCATCAATACAACATTACTATCAATAAAAATATCGACGGATGATTTGATAATGAACAAGCTGATCAACAAACCCGTGACGGAGTCGAGTATCGGCAGTTTGAACCCGAACGTGAACAAAAGCCCCAGCAAAACTCCGCCGGAAATGATCACGTCGTTGCGCATGTTTTTGGCATTGGCCGTCAACATGGAACTGTTCGTTTTCTTGCCCTGTCGGAATTGATAAAACGCCAAAGCCAATTTTCCGACCATTGAAAATATCGTCACGTAAATTGCCGGTAAGGACGGCATTTCACGCGGTTCCGAAAAGATAATGCTTTTGCCCGTGGAGACAAGCATTTGCATGCCGGCAAAAAAGATAACAAACGAAAGAATTTTGGTGGCAATATCATCCGCTTTTTCGTATCCGTAAACATATTTCGGGTTGGGCGGCCGACTGATGATTCGGGCGGTGAACAACGTAACCAACGAAATAACCACATCCGTCGCCGAGTCGACCCCGTCGCCGAGTACGGCCATACTTCCCGAGATAAATCCCACCGTTATTTTCATTGTCGATAAAATGGCATTACCGACAACACTTATCAATGATGTTCGTATCAGAATTTTTTCTTTTTCTTCCATTACAGGCTTCTTAATTCATGGGACCAATAAAATTGTGTCGCATTTCCGTAAACCGAATAGAGCGATGTTTTATCGAAAGAAAAACGCAATCCTTTAACTGTAATAAAGAATTGCGCATGAAGTTACGATAATTTTCTTACTCGATCGACGCGGAAAGGATTGATTTGTCCTTGACCCGTCAAATATTCGATGACCGGATTTTTATAATGCATCAATCGGATAACCGGGCTTTATTCTGCCGTTTTGGCGGTTGTTACAGCCTTTGTCCGCATAAAATATGCGGGTTCAAAGATATATATTTTTATGTAATTGTTTTTCCGATTGTTTATCGGACGCATTCCGATATTTTTCGAAACCATCGGGTTTGATGATTGGGTTATACCGTAAAATCCGATTTGTTTTCACGCAAAACCTACCGGGTTTTATAACCCCGGTAGGTTTCAACCGATATTTGAATATCTCGACCTTTTTTGATGTTTTAATATAATGACAACTTTAAGGTTGCCGGGCCGTTTTCCGGTACAACAAGATAACCGTAAATAAAAAAGGAGCTTCAATCAATGAAACTCCTTAATGCGGTGAGGGCGAGATTCGAACTCGCGGTACAGTTACCCGTACGACAGTTTAGCAAACTGTTGGTTTCAGCCACTCACCCACCTCACCGTTTTGCGGGGCAAAGGTAAACAAATTGACGATACAAACAATACTCCGACAAAAAAATGTACCTTTGTACGGACCAAGCACATGTAGAACTTGTTACATCCGTGTGAATAACACCGCATTCTTGCGATAAGAACGTGAAAAAAGCCGTACTCTTAGTTAATGTGGGAACTCCCGACAGTCCCGATGTTCGTGACGTCAAGAAATTTCTGTCCCTTTTTTTGAATGATCCGCACGTGATCAATATTCCCCGGCTCCGGCGTAAAATATTGGTCGATCTGATCATTGTCCCGTTCAGAGCCTCGAAATCGGCTGCCGAATACCGACGATTGTGGACGGAAAACGGTTCTCCGCTTCGTTATTATTTGGAAAAGGTTCGAGATTTATTGCAAACGCGACTTTCCGGTCACACCGACGTTTGGGCTGCCATGAATTACGGTCATCCCGATATTGCCGATGTCATGAACGAGATGGGCCGAAAGGGATACGACCGATTAACCGTTGTTCCGCTCTTTCCGCAATATGCCGTATCGACCACGGGTAGTACCGAAGCCGCCGTGATGCGTCATATCGCCCGTTGGCCGAATCGACCCGAACTTAACATCGTAAGGCAATTTTACGATCATCCGCTTTTTCTTGATGCATGGACGGAGCGGATTATGATGCATTTGTCCGGACAAGATCGACATGTCGTATTCAGTTTTCACGGTTTGCCGTTGAATCATCTTCCTCCGAAATGCCGTCGGGAAGGTATTTGCGAATGTTCACTGCATGAAAATGTTGCAAACATGCATGTTGTGTCCTCAAACTGTTATAAAGCCGCATGTTACGATACGGCCCGAAAATTGACGAACCGGCTCGGCTTGACAATCGATCAATATACCGTTGCGTTTCAATCGCGGATGTCAAATCGATGGATGCGTCCATTTACCGAAGATGTATTGGGTCAACTTGCCGAGAAAGGCGCAAAAGTATTGGTTGTTGCACCGTCTTTTGTTGCCGATTGTTTGGAAACAACTATAGAGTTGGGCATTGAATATAAAGAGTTGTTTTTGAAAAAAGGCGGTCGGAAATATACGCTTGTCGAAAGCTTGAATGACGCGCCGAAATGGACAGAGGTTTTGGAAGCGATCGTAACATCCGACGATATTTCCTAAAATCGCATTAATTTTTACGTATAAACTAATAACGGTTATTTAGACCGGTCATCTTTACAAGTGTAGGAAAATTCGTTGTTATTTATGTTATTCCATAATAACTATCTAGATCCGTTTCCTTTACAAGATGGGCAAATATTGTGATAATGCCCTTCGGGAACATCTTTGTCACATTTTTTACAATACTTTAATCCACCTACATAAGAGGCAGAGTATGCAACGACTTCGCCCGTCCCGTCACAAAGAGAACATTTTGAAGGTGTTCTTGCAGTTGTCTGAGATTTAGTTGTGTTGCTTCCTGAGGAAGTTTGTCCGCTGTTAGGCTGCTGATAATTACTGTATGTACCTGCCGCATTATTTAATCCTACAGCAACCGCATTGATGACATTAAGTGTCCTTGCAGTTCTTTCATTTTGAACGATTTGTAAATTATTTTTTGCCATATCATTATCAGGTTCTATTTCAATAGCTCTTTTAAACTCTGCCTTAGCCTTTGAAAGGTTTCCCATGTTAAAGTAGCACACCCCCCTGTTGTTGGTTGCAAAATAATTATTAGGTTCTTTAGTTAATGCAAAATTGAAGTATTCAAGTGCCTTTGAATATTGTTGCTTATTAATAAGTTGATTACCAATATATATACATACATCAGGCTGAAAGTCATAAGTGGATGTTGCATTAGGTATAGAGAATGTGTATCCTTTTCCTGCTAATTTATTTATATATTCTTCGTAACCGGCTTCATTACAAATAGTATAATAATATTTGTGCCACTTTGCAGCATCATTAAGTTGGTTTTCTTCTTCATTGATTAAGGCCATATAACAATATGCGTCAGGAATAAATTTGTTTATAGCATCCTTCATTTTTGCTATTGCAGAATCTTTTTCTTCTCTGCCGGTTGCTTGTAGATATTCTATATATGCAAGAAATGAATATGCCTGTAAAAAACCTTTTTCAGTAGCTTGTTTTATTAATGGAGGCACTTTGTTTATATCTTTTTCCAATCCGAAAGTTCCGTGAAGATAGGCTAAGCCGAGTTTGTAGCAAGCATCGGGCAAACCACTTTGAGCCAAATTAATTAAATTTGAAGAGAAATTCTCAATAGGTGAATCACAGTAACCTTTTGATGATAAATCTTTTAATTGATTTTTAGCATATTCGTTATTGCTTATTTCATAATATTTATTTATCCAAAACACTGCTTCCGGAATATTTTGAACATGATGTAAATAATAGATACCCAACTGATAATAGCCCCATTCGTTATTCTGATTAACTGAAAGTTCAGCCCAATATTTACCCTTTTGAGCGTTCTCGGGGACTCCATTTGCTGTCAAATAACACATAGCCGCGTAAGCTTGTGCGTCGGCATATCCTTTTTCTGCAGCAGAGAGAAACCAATATGACGCCAATCCATAATCTAACAAATACCCATTCTCTCCAAAATAGTATTTTTTCCCAAGTTGAAACTGTGCGGCCGGATTGCCATTAAATGCAAGTTTTTGCAAATCGGATAGTGTTTGTGCAAATGATTTTACTACAAAAAATAAGCACGCTAATAATATTAATTTTTTGTTCATTTTGTGTTTTGATTGATTTCAAAAGCCAACACAAAAATAGACTTTTGTTGTAAAACAAAAAAGTAAAATGCTTAAATGCCAAAAGAAAAAGCTGTAACGATTGTTCAATCGCTACAGCTTTATTTGCGGCGTATATAAATATCCGATCGAGTAGAAGAGGAGCCGGTTTTTAAAATCGTTTTGCAACCATGTCGGCAATTGTTTCTCCGATGGACAACGAAGCCGTGGCAGCCGGAGAAGGAGCATTCAAGATGTTGATCATCAACAGATCTTGCTCAATCAAAAAATCATCGATTAATCTACCATCTCGGGTACAAGCTTGTGCCCTCACTCCGGCGCCGCCCGGAACCAAATCGTCTTTCCGAATGTTCGGCGACAGCTTTTGCAACGCTTTCGTAAACGCGTTTTTATTATAACTGCGATAAAATTCACCCAAACCGGTACGCCAATATTTTCGCATTACTTTTATGAATCCGGGCCAAAATAAGGCGTTAACCGTTTCGGCAAGCGAAAAATCCGATTTTTTATACCCTTCGCGTCGAAATGCAAAAACAGCGTTGGGACCCGCCTCGATATCTCCCGAGATGCGTCGTGTGTAGTGAACCCCCAAAAAAGGAAAAGCGGGATCGGGAACCGGATATACCAAATTGTTGATCAGATGATGCTTGTTTTCTTCCAATTCGTAGTATTCACCGCGAAAAGGAATAATGCGGACGTCGGGATTCATGCCTCCCATTTGCGCTATTTTGTCGCAATATAATCCGCCGGTATTGACCATCAAAGTCGTTTCGAAACGTTTGTCCCCCGCTGTTACGATGCTTCGGTTCGTATTTCGTTTGATGCCGGTGACGCGATGATTAAGGTATATTTCGCCGCCGTATCGTTCGGTAAATATCAAAGCGTATTTGTTGCAAACTTCTTTATAGTCAACAATGCCGGTGTACGGTACCCAAATACCAGCCAACCCGGCAATGTTTGGTTCATATTCTTTGATTTCGGCCGCGGTTATTTTTTTATTACGCGTTAAGCCGTTTTCCAAACCTCGTTGGTACAAGTTTTCCAAACGGGGAAGTTCTTCGTCGGAAACGGCAACGACGATTTTGCCGCATAATTCGTATGCAATGCCTTCCCGGTTGCAAAATTCGATCAATTTTTGATATCCGTTCAAACAATTGACGGCTTTCAAGCTTCCCGGTTTGTAGTAAAGTCCCGAATGAATCACTCCGCTGTTGTTGCCCGTTTGGTGCGCGGCCAATGTTTTTTCTTTCTCCAACAGGGCGATTTTCAAGTTCGGCCGACGCTCTTTCAATTGCATGGCCGTGGCAAGTCCGACGATACCGCCACCGATGATGGTTACATCATACTTCATAATGATTTCCGAAACAAAGCAACAAAGGTATAAAATAGGAAACAATATTTCATGTCTTGATGTTGGTCGGAATTTGATCAAGGCCTCTCCTCCCGCTCTTCCCAAAAGGGAGGGAGCCGGTGTAGTCCAGAAAGCACATCACTCTCTCTCTTGTGGAGAGAGGGACGGGGAGAGAGGCTTTTATTCCAAAAGCTTCGGCCGCAACCGTTTGGTGCGTTCCATCGATTGTTCGAATTGCCATTGATCGATGGCGCCGGCATTGCCTTGCATCAATATTTCGGGAACTTTCCATCCGTTGAATTCCGCCGGGCGCGTATATACCGGCGGCGCCAACAAATTGTCCTGAAACGAATCGCTCAAAGCCGAACATTCGTCTCCCAAAGCGCCCGGAAGCAGCCGTATTACCGAATCGCATATCACCGCGGCCGCCAATTCGCCGCCCGTGAGTACGTAGTCGCCGATGGAAATTTCTTTGGTAATCAGATGTTCGCGTATGCGATGGTCGATGCCTTTGTAATGTCCGCAAAGAATGATAATATTGCCCAAGGTCGAAAGACGATTGGCTTCTTTTTGGCCAAACAATTCGCCGTCGGGCGAAGTATAGATTACTTCGTCGTATTCGCGTCGGCTTTTCAGATCGGCAATGGCGCGGTACACCGGCTCGATCATCATCACCATCCCGGCGTCGCCGCCGAAAGCATAATCGTCCACGTGCTTATGTTTGTCCATTGCGTAATCCCGAATGTTGTGAATTGCCGTTTCCGCTACTCCTTTGTCTTTGGCTCTTTTAATAATGGACCGGTTCAGCGGACTCTCCAATAATTCGGGTACAACCGTAAGTATATCGATGCGTATCATGGCCCCAAACCTACGTGTTTTTTTGTTAACACGCAACGGATTGAAAAATATTCGGTCGATTTTTTTCTGTCAAAAAAATATTACCTTTGTTTTTTATTTGATGGAAAAATATAAGTCATTAAACTAAATATTTAAGAAATGAGAAAATTGTTTGTAGCAGCATTATCGGTGGTTGTTATCGGGTTATCTGCTTGCGGCGGCAGCGATGATCCGGCCAAAAGTACGGAATGTAAAATAACCAAGTTTGTCACATCCGACGGAAAAAATTGGACGATAACCGAAACGAGTGCAACGGTCGGTACTGTTACCGCCCTTTATGACAAGACATCCCAAGCAAGTAATTTAACGGTAACGACACTTGAAATTTCGTCAAAAGCAAGCATAACACCCAATAATGCTACCACTGCCAAAGATTATTCCCAAGCAGTGACGTATACCGTAACGGCCGAGGACGGAAAAACATCGAGAGTATATACCGTGCAGGCACAAAAAACTACGCCTTAAACACCAATTTGATTCATTTCCGGATTTTTATTAAGAAAATCCGACCGACATAAAACAAAATCGCCGTATGAAATTTTTCATGCGGCGGTTTTGTTTTTAATTCCAATCGAATTTCGATTGTTCGGAAAAATCACCGGACATCACTTTTTCCGCTGCTTGGATCATTTTTTGATCAAAATCCGATTTTCCGTCGCCGATAAAATTAATTTCGATCGGGATGTAAAGGCCGTTTCGCGCGACGGCGTCGGGAATGTTCAGTTTTCGAAAACGAGCCGCATCCTTTTCCGTGGTCAATATTCGTTTGTTTTGGTGAGGAATTTCTTCGAATTTTTGAAGAATATGCGTTATTTCATCGGCCGAAAACATGTGGTGATCGGGATGAGTGATGATTTGTACGCTTGCGGCGTGTGCACGAACGTAGTCTTCCAAAGGTTTGGGATTGGCAATGCCGGTAACCAACAGAACGTGGTAGTTTTTCATGTCGGCGGTCGATATCGGTGTTGTAACCGGAAATACGGGAAGCGGTTCTCCGTACATTATGTTCGTGAAATAAAATTTTCCCGAAAAATAGCGTTCGTATTCTTTCATGATATCACGTTGCGTGTCATCCGAAATATTATCGGGCGATTTGGTGATGATCATCATGTCCGCTCTTTCAGCCGAAGAGGGCCATTCGCGCAAACGCCCTCCCGGCAACATGCCATCGCGATACAACGGCCGATTGTAATCCGCCAACAAAATCGATAACGCGGGTTTTATACGGCGATATTGAAACGCGTCGTCCAAGAGAATAACCTTGATGTCGGGATGAAATTCCCGTATTTTTTCGATTCCTTCTACCCGGTCCTTACTCACCGCAACAACGATATCCGGAAATTTTCGTTTTATTTGATACGGTTCGTCGCCCGTTTCTTCCGCGCTCATCATGTTTTTCACGAACAAAAATCCTTTCGATGTCCGTTTGTATCCGAGACTCAATACCGCTATTTTGTAACTCGGCGAAAGCAATCGAATCAAATATTCTACGTGGGGCGTTTTTCCGGTACCACCTACGGTGATATTGCCGACGCCGATCACGCAGATGTTGTTATATTCGACGGACGGAATGTATTTCCGATCGTACAGTTTGTTTCTGACGAAGGTGATGACGCCGAACAACAGCGAAAAAGGGAAAAGAATAATCCGTAACAACATTTTAAACAAGGCGATTCGGTAATTGCTTTTGATGAACTCTTTCGAGAATGATAATTTATGAACAATTATCGTACAACAAAGTTACGCGATTACTTGTAAATTTTTAATTGATTTAACGCTTTTTGGTATGCTTGCGCATTGCGATTGTGTTGTTCCAACGTTCGCGCAAAAAGATGATAGCCCGACAGATCGTCTTTGGCGCAGAAATATAAATAATCGTGTTTTACGTAATTCAGCACGGCATCGATGGAAGCGATGGACGGAATGCATATCGGTCCCGGCGGCAAGCCTTGATACATGTACGTATTGTACGGCGATTGTATTTCTTTGTGCTTGTTCAATACCCGCTTGATGGTAAAATCGCCCGCCGCGTATTTGACGGTAGGATCGGCCTGCAAAGGCATACCGAGCCGCAAACGATTGAGATACACTCCGGCCATGGTCGATTTCTCTCTGTTCATTTGTGTCTCTTCCTCGATAATCGAAGCCAACGTACTCACTTGTGTCGGCGTTAGACCGATGGCGCGGGCTTTTTCTTTGCGATCGTCGTTCCAAAAACGGTCATGCTCCTTGCTCATACGATCCATGAAACCCGAAGCGGAAGTATTCCAAAAAAACTCGTAGGTATTGGGAATAAAAAGCGCCGGGATGGTTCGCGGCGTGAGTTTGAATCCCCCCAAATAAACGCTGTCGGTAAGCAGACGTGCAATATCGACCGAATCGGCTTCAATTGACGACGCAACCGCGCCGGCCAATTGGGGCATTAAGCGGATATTGTTGAAAATGACCTTTACGGGAATTTGTCGTCCCGAACGAAGCATGCGTACCAGTTCAATATTGCTCATGCCGTCGATTAATCGGTAACGTCCGGCTTTTACCTTATTCGGGTAATTCATTTTGTTGGCGACCCAACGGAAAGAAGATAAATCATCCAATCCCGCTTCCGAAAGAAGTTGACAAACCTGTTCGTACGTCGCATCGGTGGGAATGTATAAAAACGGATCGTCTTTGTTGACGACGGATATGTTTGCGTCGTAAATTCGTTCGTAAAATCGCAGGCCGATGACGATTCCCAAAATCAATACCGGGAGAACGACAACACCAACGACTATCTTTGTGCGTTTTTTGTGAATGGGCATTAAATTAACGATAAATTAATTGCAAATTTATACGGAATTATAAAAAAAAACAGAACTTTGTCGGAATTGTTTTCCGAATACCCGAACCATCGGGTTCAGATGAAAATGTACCGATAATATATTTGTATCGAAATAAAATTAATCGCAAAAATGGATAAAGTAAAACGCATCGCTTTGGTGGCACATGATAACCGAAAAGTCGATTTGATCGAATGGGTCGAGTGGAATTGGGAAATTCTGGTCAAGCATCGGTTAATTTGTACGGGAACCACCGGTCGTTTGGTGGAAGACGTTTTGACGAGGAAAAAGGAAGAAAACAATAATATACGAACAATGCATATCACCAAACTGAAATCGGGTCCTCTGGGCGGCGATCAACAGATGGGGGCCATGATTTGCGACGGTGACGTGGATGTGTTGATCTTTTTTTGGGATCCCATGCAACCGCAACCGCATGATGTGGATGTAAAAGCATTGCTTCGTATTTCGGCGCTGTATAATGTGGTAACGGCTTGTTCGCGTTCCACCGCCGATTTTATCATATCGTCGCCTTTATTCGACGGACAATATACGCCCATCATCAAAGATTACAGCGCATACATTAACAGAGAATTGTAAATGAAGCGTCTTCCCGATCGAAAAAGGGAACATGCCGATTAATTACCGCAAAAATGATTTCCTTTATTTCATCCGTATGTACCAAACGCTCGATTTCGTTTCTTCGAATCGGGGCGGGAGCGGGGTTTCTTCTCCTTCTTTTGTTGCCGATATCCTGTAGCGTTTCAAAAAGCGAATTGACACGCGCCAAAACCATTGCCGAAAGTAAAGATCGTTTTGCCGCCGACCCGTTCGGGTTCGAACTGACGCTCGGAAATTTTGAGGCGCATTACGGGAAGTTGCTTAAACGACAAAGATATTTTTTGGAAAGTCCCGTCAACAAAAATTATACCGATACGATATATCGGTTTTACAAAGGGAAGACCAACGTATTGTTTTACAAACCGATGAAACTGGAAGCCAAATTGATGACCGGACGAATATGCAAGCCCGAAATCGAGTTGCGAAACGAGATACGGGTCGGGCTGAACCGAAAAGAATTTTTTTGGAAATTTACCGATTGGGTGTACGACAGTTCCGATTCGTTAATGTTGGATTCGCCCGCCGTCGGAGGATCGTTTGTTTTTGTTTTTTCGCACGATAAACTCAAAACAATTCTGATAACCAATAAACAATACAAGAAATAACGGTCGTTCCCTTTATTCGAATTCGGAGTACGAAATTCGAAACAAAACCGCCGTAAATCCCGTTTTACCATAAAACAGAAAAAGCATCATGGCGCTTCTTCTCGCATATCTTCTGTTGGCCTTGTCGGTTTCGTTTCTGTGTTCCGTTGCCGAAGCGGTACTTCTTTCCGTATCCTTGTCCTTTATTAAAACCAAAGAAGATGAAGGGAAAAAGGGAGCCAAATTATTGAAAAAATTTAAAGAAGATATCGACAAACCGTTGTCGTCCATACTTTCGCTCAACACCATTGCACACACGGTGGGCGCTGCGGGTGTGGGATCGCAGGCAACTGCTGTTTGGGGCGAAGCTTATTTCGGAGTCGTGTCGGCGGTGCTTACGTTTTTGATCTTATTGTTGTCCGAAATATTACCCAAAAGCATCGGCACGCGTTATTGGAGAAATTTGGCACTTCCCGTCACAAAGATCATCAATGTGATGATTTACTTGATGTATCCGATTGTTTGGCTTTCGAAGGGGATCACCAAAATAATTTCCGGAAACAAACCACCGGAAAAAGTAAGTCGCGAAGAAATTGCCGCGCTCACCGAAATCGGCATGGAAGAAGGTATTTTTGCCGAAAAAGAAAGCAAAACCATTAAAAACCTGATTCTTTCGCGTTCCATCAAGGCTAATCAAGTGATGACCCCTCGAACGGTGGTTTCTTCGATTTCGGAAACAACCAAATTATCCGATTTTTTCAATGATCCGGACGTGAAACGGCATTCCCGTTTTCCGACATATGATAAAACTCCCGATAACATTACGGGATACGTGTTGAAATATGATGTTATCGACCAATTAAGCAAAGGCAACGGCGATTTACGCATTGCCGACGTCAAGCGGCCCATTATCATTTGTTACGAAAACATTACGCTTCTTAAGCTGTTCGATATATTGTTCGAAAAAAAAGAACAGATTACCGTTCTCGTTGATGAATATGGAGGTATGGCCGGGGTTGTGACATTGGAAGACATCATTGAAACGATTTTCGGCCTCGAAATTGTCGACGAACGAGACAGTCAAGTCGATATGCAAATGTTGGCCAAAGAAAAATGGCGTGCTCGAGCGGAAAATTTGAATATCGATTTGTCCGAACAGGAAGAAGACGATGATGAGTGAAAAACGATGTCGTTTATGACTCGTGTCCGTGGTCGTATACAATTTCCGTCAAATACAATCCTTGCGGCGGCACGGATGTTCCCGCAGCGCCTCTGTTTTTCAATTCGATGATCTTTCGTATTTCTTCAGGTTGTATTTTCCCCAAGCCGACTTCTATCAAGGTGCCGACAATTGCCCGTACCATGTTTCGCAAAAAACGATTGGCGGTAATGACGAAACACAGTTCCCCA
Organism: Bacteroidales bacterium; assembly: GCA_031551455.1. Classification (GTDB taxonomy): domain Bacteria; phylum Bacteroidota; class Bacteroidia; order Bacteroidales; family UBA4181; genus JAIRLS01. Next base: position 21,232 of record JAVBNP010000201.1, read on the forward strand.
TTTTCCTCATCGTCGACCCAATAGGCCCGAGAAATCTTGCAAAGATTGGTTTTGGCGTTGCCGTGTAACTTGCTGAAACTCGTAAAATCTTCGTATTCCGTTAATATAGCGGCCGCTTCGTTCATCTTTTCCTTATTCAACGGGCGATAGAGCCGATATGTCAAATCCGTCGTAAAAGGATTTTTTCGGGTGGCAATGCGATACCGGTATGTGCGCGAAGCGGCATCGAAGCGGGCATGCGCCTCGGGCGGTACGGATATGATGCGAAAAACGACGATTTCTTGAGGCGTTATTCGGTTGATCTTGTCAACCAATTGTCGATCCGTATGCAGATCATTTTTTTCGGAATCGAAATGGGCGACAAAAAAGGAAGCATGTACTCCGGTATCCGTGCGTCCGGCGCCCGTCAGGCGCACGGATTCTCGAAGCAACAACCCCAATGCCCGTTCCAGCTCCGCTTGTACGGTAGGTCCGTTTGGTTGCAATTGCCAGCCGCAAAAGGGCGTGCCCTTATAGGCCAGCTCAATAAAATAACGGAACAAAGGGGACAAAGTCAATTATTTACTCCAAAAACAATTCGATTACCGGGACTTCCACGTTTGGTTGTTGAACAGGAAGGTCCAATATTACGTCGTTTTCGCGCGAAGTTTCGGTGGAATTGCCGCCTTCTTTGGTGTTTGTACGGAACTTAACTTCCGAAGCATCATCCAACAACTGGGCATATTTGAATTTACCTTTGAAACCCGGCAGATGCAGCGATTTAAACGGCCATTCGAGAACGTGAATGTACAATCGTTTGGTTTGGGGATTATATGTCAACAAGCAATTTGCGGGAACGGCAAAATTGTCGGGAGCTTGCGTGCAGCCGTAGATCGAACGATCGTGATATTTCATCCATTTGCTCAAGCCTTCGAATCGTTCGTCGGCCCGTTCGTCGAATGTGCCGCGCGCCGTCGGTCCCACGTTAAGCAACAAGTTACCTCCTTTGCTGACGGTTTCGACAAGCATGACGATTAATTGCCGAACGCTTTTCCACGAATATTCGTCGCGATAATATCCCCACGAACCCGAAAAAGTTTGACAGGTTTCCCACGGAACGCGTTTCCCGCGTACGGTAGGCCAATCTTGAGGCATAAATTGTTCGGGAGTGACAAAATCCCAACCCCAATCGGTATGGTTGAGATCCATGCGGTTATCGACGAGAATGGACGGTTGTAACTTGCGAATAAGTTGCAGCAATTCTTCCGATCCCCAATCTTCATGTCCTTTACCGTTTTCGCCCGGGTATGAGAAATCCAAGAACAATTCATCGATTTTTCCGAATTGCGTCAAAAGTTCCGTCAGTTGATCCTTCATATATTGCCGATATTTTTTCATGTCGCGTTTGGCGTTTGCGGCCTTGCGTTCTTGCGGATCGGTCGGTCCGTTGGGATGATATTGGTCATACGGAAAATCGGGATGATTCCAATCGATCAGCGAATAATAAAATCCGATTTTGATCCCTTCGGCCCGAAAAGCATCCACCAACGGCTTAATCAAATCTTTTTTGTACGGCGTATTGGTTACCTTAAAGTCCGTATACTTGGAGTCCCACAAACAAAACCCGTCATGGTGTTTGGTCGTCACGACAACATATTTCATTCCCGCAGCTTTAGCTTTGGCGGCCCATTCTTTCGGGTTATATAAATCGGGATCGAAATGATCAAAATATTTTTGATAATCGGCATCCGATATTTTTTCGTTTCGCTTGATCCATTCGTGACGTGCAGGCATGGCATAAATACCCCAATGGATGA
>JAVBNP010000077.1:0-3090 GCA_031551455.1 Bacteroidales bacterium
ATGGTAACCGAAAATTGGCGATAGAGCGATCCGGTAATGCCTTCGAGGAAACTCACGGGCACAAACACAGCGGCCAGCACCAACGATGTGGCGATGATCGCTCCCGTCAATTCCTTCATGGCGATATGCGTAGCTTCGCGCGCGCCGAGATGTTTATCTTCCATGATCCGTTCAACATTTTCCACCACCACGATGGCGTCGTCCACCACGATACCGATGGCAAGCACCAATCCCAACAGGGTAAACATATTGAGCGAAAATCCCATCATCAACATGAATCCGAAAGTGCCGATCAGCGAGATGGGAACGGCCACAATGGGAATGACGGCCGCACGCCAATTCTGCAACGACAGGAATACGACAAGGATAACGAGGAAAAGCGCTTCGAACAACGTTTTGTAGACTTCGTGGATGGATTCCGAAATGTATTCGGTCATGTCGAAAGGCACCAAAAAATCTAATCCTTCGGGGAAATCCTTTTGAATTTCTTTCATTTCCTTTCGGATTTCGTCCGCAACCTCGACGGAATTGGCACCCGGTAAGGTGTAAATGCTCAAAATGGCGGCATTTTTCCCGTTCAGCCCGCTTTCGGTGTTGTAAGATTGCGCTTCGAGCGAAACCCTTGCCACATCGCGCATCCGTATCAACGCCCCGTTACCGTCGGCCTTGATGACAATATCTTCAAATTCGTTGACGGTAGACAATCGTCCGCGTGCGGTGATCGGAGTGGCCACATCTACATGCGAAACGGGCGGTTTGCCGAATTCTCCGGCCGCAGACTCGCGGTTCTGATCTTTGATCGCATCCTGCAAATTTTTGATGGTCAATCCGTAGCTCGCCATCCGATCAGGATACACCCAAATCTGCATTCCGTAATAACGGCCGCCCACACTGGAAATACGTCCTACGCCGGGGATACGCCGAAGCACATCCACTACGTTGATGGTGGCGTAATTACTCAAATATATTTCGTCGTATTTCGGGTCGGCGGAAACCAATGCGATGGTCATCAACTGATTGGCCGATTGTTTTTCCACGGAAATTCCGTTTTGCAATACCTCGGCGGGCAAGCGCGATTCGGCCAATTTCACGCGGTTCTGGATGTCCACGGCGGCAAGATCGGGATCGGTATTCACGTCGAAAGTAACCGTTATGGTCAAACCGCCCGAATTGGAACTGCTCGATTCCATGTAGATCATCCCCGGCGTTCCGTTTATTTGCTGTTCGATGGGCGTGGCAACGGCCTGCGAAACGGTGGCAGCGTTGGCGCCGGGATACGATGTGCTTATTTTCACGATGGGAGGCGTGATTTCCGGATATTGTTCGACGGGAAGCAGCACGATCCCGATAATTCCGACAATGACGATCAGCGCGGAAATTACGATGGACAGTACGGGACGATCGATGAAAAAACCGGTTTTCATTGCCCGACCTCCTTCTTTGTTCGGTTTTGTTTGTCGTGATTATCTTGTTTTTCCAATGTCAACATTTCATCGCGCGTGCGCGGTATCACGAGTTGACGGTTCGTCAGTTTTTGATACCCCTCCGTCACCACGCTTTCGTTGGGCAACAGCCCGCGTACAATCACGATGCGGTTGTTTTGTTCGTATCCGGTTTCCACGAAACGCTTTTCGGCAATGCTGTCGGGGCGTATCACAAAGATGAATGCGCCGCCTTTTTCGATCGAAATGGCTTTTCGCGGCACCACCACCACATTTTCCAATACGTCGAGCAACAATTTCACGCGCGTGAATTGCCCGGGGAGTAAGATTTGATTGGGATTGGGAAGCACGGCCCGCACACCGAACGTTCCGGTTTTGGGATCGACCTGCGGCGAGGCGAAATCGACAATTCCTTTTTCGGCATACGTGCTGTTGTCGGCAAGCGTTACCGCTACGGTGGGTTGCCACGAGCGGGTGACATCCTGTTCGCCCAGATGAACGTCGCGTCGTTGGCTGCGTAAATAGTCGAGCGCGGTGAGTTTAAATTCCACAAAGACCGTATCGCGTTGCACAACGGTAGCCAACAACGAGGTATTCGATTGGCCCACCAGCGAACCGATGTCGACAAGCCGTTCGCCGATATATCCCGACAAGGGCGAACGCACCACGGTATAACCGAGTTCCAATTCGGCTTGCCGCAAATCGGCTTTGCTCATGGCAACATTCGCTTTTGCCATGTCGTAGGCGGCTTCGGCATTGTCTAGGTCTAATTGGCTGGCGGCATTTTGCGCATAAAGCGGCCGAAGTCGTTCCGCATCTCGTTGCGCCTTGGTTTCCTGCGCTTCGTCCTTTTTTAACTGTGCTTTTGCTTTTTCCGCTTTCGCTTTGTACAATTGGTCGTTGATGTAGAACAACGGCTCGCCTTTCTCGACCTTTTTTCCTTCATCAAAAGTCATTCGTTCCAAAAAGCCCTCCACGCGTGCATGTACTTCCACATGGCGCATTGCGCGGATCATTCCGACATATTCGCCGTAAATTTCGATGTTGTCGACAACGGCGGGTTCGATTTCGACAACGGGCGGACGCGGCTTTTCTTGTTTGCAGGAAACCTGCAAAAGAAGGATGAGCAGTATCAAAAAGTGAAAAGAAGTATGTTTCAAATGAATACAAGCAATAAATGTCTTGTTTTTTAAAATATCGGTCGAATTATTCATATTATACTTTCTTGGTTATTACCGAAATCAGATTTATGTAAAGGTCCTTCTTGACAACAAGTCGACACATATTTCATTCTTTCAACACATAATTTAAATTCGGGATATGTATATGTATTGAAAATTCGGCATAGATATAAGACTATTTATATAGTCTTTTACATGTAAAACAAAACTCGTGCAGCTTTGGCAATATTTCTCCGGCAAAAAGTGATTTTGTTCCAAACAGTAATTACAAATAAGTGATAGTATGCGAATAATGCATTCGATTTTTTTTGTAATTTGTAAAAGATATTAGTGGTGTATTAACAATAAAATATTGATTTTGCAACAGTCAATCCCGACATTTTATCGATGGCGCGACAAACAAAGCTTGCCCGAAATCTTGTCGATCAAACGTGTAACAAAATCAATTGGAGTATAATTGCAGGAGT
>JAVBNP010000128.1:0-18135 GCA_031551455.1 Bacteroidales bacterium
TCGCACTTTTAACGGGTGATGTCAATTTTCTGCCATATAATGTAACTTGAGATGAACCTTGCGAAACGATGGCGTTTGAGACGATCTGATCCATATCCTCCATTACAGCTTCACTTATGGTCTGGCTTGTGAAAATCGTCAAATTATCCGGTTTATCGTTGTTGTCATATTTATTACAGGCTGTAAACAAGCAAGTTACCAATAGGATTAATTGATATTTTTTCATTTTTATATTATTATTATTATTTTAAAGATGCAAAGTTAGAATGCCCATAAATGAATAAATGTAACAAATGATACAGACTTAAACAGCCATAGCATAAAACCGGTAAACTTTTGTGTTTTTGAAACATTTATTTTACAGGTACAGTAGAGGTTTTAGTTAGCGAAAAAGCATGTATTTACCTCGATTTATTTTTGCTCTGCAATGATTGGCAAAGTCAAGTTGAAACGATTCAATGATGCTGTCCGTATTAAACAAACAGCAACTTGAATTAATAATCTTTTCATACCGTTTAATTTTATATTTAGGTTATTTGATTTTAATTTTTGTGAAAACAAGGTTTCCTAAAATGGCAACCGGTCAATAATGAGGTGAAACACCATCCGGCTCAAATGATATAAATGTTCCGAACGTATATAATAATGCATCGCGATTTGCGTTTGAAAAATAGAAAATATCATCAAAAGTATTTTTCGTTTTTTCCCGGAAAGATTTTATTTTTGTGGAAATTGAAGTAATTTTGAAATTTCGAACATTTTTAATCTTATTATATTTTAACACATGGCAAAGTATATTGAACCGGAACAAAACTCGCACAATACCATTACCAACGGAACCGAAATTACGGGAGACGTCAATTCGAGCGGAGATATTCGTTTGGATGGGATGTTGAAAGGAAATCTCAAAACGAAAGGGAAAGTTGTTATCGGATCAACCGGTAGAGTAACAGGTACCATCGAATGCAAAAATTCGGATATTTTCGGATATGTGGAAGGTAAAATATACGTTGGAGAATTGTTGTCGCTTAAGAATACGGCGAACGTAAAAGGCGACATCATTACCAATAAATTGGCCATTGAACCGGGTTGCAAATTCTCCGGAACATGTTCCATGGATATAAACGGTGTCGGCAGTGAACCAAGCATCATCACGGGAAAAGTCAAAGAAGAAACCAAGCAGCAAGCTTAACGATTACGCGAAATATTCGAATCTTGCCCTGCAAATGATGGTGATCATCGCCGGCGGAACGTACGGCGGTTTTCGTTTGGATAAATACCTTGATTGGGGCTTTCCGGTATTTACGTTGGTGTTATCCCTGTTGAGTGTGGGAATTGCCATTTGGTATGCCGTAAAAGATTTGTTGAAATAACATTGACCCGACGGATTTCTTGAAACCTGTCGGGTCAATGTTTTACATATATGTTTTTGAAGAGTGCGGAATACGTAAAAACTTCGTTTGAAAACATAACCGGGTTTATTTGAAAAAACGTATATTTGCACGTTATGATTATCGACATCGGAAAATTGTTTAAAAAGTAAAATAATTTTTGCCGAGAAAAATAATCATCGAAAATTGAGTAAAACATTATAAATGAGAAAAGAATCAAAGCAATTCTTTATCGTGTCTTTAGCCGTAACGGTCATTGCCATGGTGATATCATGGTTTCTTTTTTCATATGTTTTTGAAACCTATGATTTTCCGGGACGTATAATAAGCATTGTCTTTATCGGATCGGTAACATACTTTTCTCATGTTTGGTTGATGAAAACGGTAACGGATAGGCCCAAAGCATTCGGTCGGGTTTTCATGATACAAACCGCCGGTAAGTTATTCTTATATATGGCATGCATTTTGGGTTATTTGGTATTTTGCAAACAATATGCGATACCGTTTACCTTTCAATTTCTTATCGTATATTTGATATTTGCGATTTTTGAAGTCACATCCATACTGAAGTTCGTTAAAAGCAATACCGGACAAACGCCCGGGAATACAAAAATAACCAATTGATTCTCGTGATGGTACATCGGAAAATATTCCTCAAAATTCTGTCGGCGGTTTTTCTGTTGAGTTTCGTTTGGTCGGCAAACGCCCAACACGAAAGCGAAGGCAAAACGGAAAAGTTTAATCCGGGAACGTTTATTCTCGAGCATATCGGCGATGCCTACGAATGGCATATTTTAACCTATAACGGACACCATGTTTCGGTGCCGCTTCCGGTAATTCTTTACAGCAAGCAATCGGGTTTTCATGTATTCATGTCAACCAAATTTCACCACGGACCCCACGAATTCCGGATTGCCGGCGACGGACCGCATAAAGGAAAAATAGTGGAACAAGCCGCCGACGGATCGTTTGTCCGCCCGATGCTCGATCTCTCCATTACCAAGAACGTATTTGCAATTTTCGTCAGCATGGCGCTCATACTGTGGGTTTTCATTTCGACGGCAAAAGCATACAAACGTCGTTCCGATCAAGCGCCCAAAGGTCTCCAATCCTTTATGGAACCGATCATACTTTTCGTGCGCGACGATATTGCACGTCCCGCCATCGGTCACAAATATGAGCGATTCATGCCTTACCTGCTGACGCTTTTCTTTTTTATCTTGTTCAACAACTTAATGGGGCTGATTCCGATTTTTCCGTTCGGAGCTAACGTAACGGGTAACATCGCCGTCACGTTGATATTGGCCGTACTCACCTTTCTGATCACGACGTTCAGTTCCACCAAAACTTATTGGGCGCATATATTTAATACACCCGGTGTTCCATGGTGGCTCAAAATTCCGCTTCCGTTGATGCCGTTTACCGAATTGTTGGGCGTTATCACAAAACCGTTTGTGTTAATGATCCGGTTATTCGCAAACATCACCGCGGGGCACATCATTGCCATCGGATTTTTCAGTTTGATATTCATTTTCGGGGAAATGAAACCCGTCATGGGATACGGAGTGTCGGTTATATCGATTATCTTTACGGTATTTATGTCACTTTTGGAACTGTTGGTGGCGTTTATCCAAGCATACGTATTTACGTTGCTTTCGGCATTGTATTTCGGTATGGCCGTTGAAGAACATCATTGACCGATAAATTGTATTAATTAATCGATCGAGAATCAAAGATAAATTTAATAACCAAATTCTGTTTTTATGTTACTTACCATTATTTTGCAAGCAGCAGCCAATATGGCGGTAGCCAAGTTGGGCGCAGGAATCGGTGCGGGAATTGCCGCAGTGGGTGCTGGTATCGGTATCGGTCGTATCGGTGGTTCGGCAATGGATGCGATTGCACGTCAACCGGAGTCGGTGGGCGACATTCGTTCCAACATGATTGTTGCCGCGGCGCTGATCGAAGGTGTGGCTTTCTTTGCCATCGTGTTGTGCTTGCTCATCCTTTTCGTGTAAGGATGAATCGATCCGGCCCGGCCTGTTCGTGCGGTTGGCCGAAAGCGTCGGGCCTTTTTTATTTTTGATTGATGATTTTTTGATTACTCAAGATACAGTATCAAATATTAGTTTGCCGTCAATCAAATGTTGAAAATCAAAAATTGAAAATCAAAAATCTATATCATGCAATTAGTTACACCCGATATCGGTTTGCTGTTTTGGATGTTGCTTTCTTTCTTGATCGTATTTTTTCTTTTGAAAAAATTTGCGTGGAAGCCCATTCTCGGTATGCTTCACCAGCGTGAAGATACCATCGAGCAAGCTCTGAAATCTGCCGAAAAGGCCAAGGAAGACATGATGAAAATGCAGGCCGATAACGAAAAGATTTTGGCCGAAGCCCGTGCCGAACGTGAAAAGATATTTCGTGAAGCGCAGGAAATCAAGGAAAAAATCGTGAGCGAAGCGCGCGGGCAAGCTCAAAAGGAAAAGGAAAAAATCATGGACGACACCCGTGCATCGATTCGTGCCGAAAAAGATGCGGCTATTAAAGATATACGCGAAGCCGCCGCCGATTTGTCCGTACAAATTGCCGAAAAGTTGCTTCGACAAGAATTGAGCAACGACCAACAGCAAAAAACGTTGCTCGATCAATTAACCAAGGATATACCGATGAATTAATTTCGGGTTCCATGTCGACCCCGAAACCTTAAATTTGAAACCTCAAGCATGAATACCGGCATCATATCTTTTCGTTATGCCAAAGCATTATTTTTGGTGGGCACGGATCATCAATGTCTCGATGAATTGAAATCCGATATGGAATTTTTGTCGGCTACCGTCAAAAATAATCCCGTTTTTGCGCAAATGTTAAGCAATCCGGTGATTAAACCGCCGCAAAAACGAAAGGTGATGGCCGAACTGCTCGGAAGCAGAGTTCATCCCATGACAATCAACTTCATCAATGTCATCATTCGCAATCGGCGCGAATTCTTGTTGTCCGATGTAGCTCGCCGATTTGTCGACCTGTATGAGGAATCCAAAGGCATTAAACGTGCACACGTTACTTCAGCCGTTGCATTGGATGACGAAACAAAAAAACGGATACGGGAACAACTCAATACGCTTTTTAAAGCCGATGTGTTGATGACCGCCGAAGTAAATCCCGATCTGATCGGAGGTTTTATTTTTCGTGTGGGCGATCAACAATACGATGCGAGCGTGTCGTCGAGCTTGAAGCGGATGAGAAAAACCTTATCGGTCGGTAATTAATGACGGTTATGTCTTGAAATTCAGTCAAAAATCGAAATAAAAAATCAACAATAGATCATGGTCAATATAGATCCGGCAGAAGTATCGGAAGTTCTGAAAAAACAGATTGAAGGGTTCAAAACCGAAGCAGAGTTGGAGGAAGTGGGTACCGTATTGCAAGTCGGCGACGGTATTGCACGCATATACGGTCTTTTAAACGTTCAAGCGAACGAAATGATCGAGTTCGACGGCGGAATGAAAGGCATCGTGATGAACCTCGAGGAGGACAATGTCGGCGTGGTGTTGTTGGGACCGTCCAATCTGATCAAAGAAGGTTACGGCGTGAAACGGCTCAACATGATCGCGTCCATTCCCGTGGGCGAAGGTTTGTTGGGACGCGTGATCAACACCATCGGCGAACCGATGGACGGTAAAGGCGCTGTTACGGGCCAATTGTATGAGATGCCGCTTGAGCGTAAAGCTCCGGGTGTTATCTTCCGTCAACCCGTTAAAGAGCCGTTGCAAACCGGCATCAAAGCCATTGATGCAATGATTCCCGTGGGACGCGGACAACGCGAGTTGATCATCGGCGACCGCCAAACGGGAAAAACGTCTATTGCCATCGATACCATCCTCAATCAAAAAGAATTTTACGATAAAGGCGAACCGGTTTATTGTATTTACGTGGCCGTGGGGCAAAAAGGTTCAACCATTGCGAGCATTGTTCAAACGCTTGAGGAACACGGCGCATTGGCGTATACAACGATTGTGGCAGCACAAGCTTCTTCGCCCGCCGCATTACAATATTATGCACCTTTTGCGGGTGCTGCCATCGGCGAATATTTTCGCGATACGGGCCGTGCCGCGTTGGTTATTTTCGATGACTTATCGAAACAGGCCGTGGCTTACCGTGAAGTGTCGTTGTTGCTGCGTCGTCCTCCGGGACGCGAGGCTTATCCGGGTGACGTGTTTTATCTCCACTCGCGCTTACTGGAACGTGCCGCCAAAATCATCAATTCCGATGAGATTGCCGCGCAGATGAACGACTTGCCCGAAGTACTTAAACCGATGGTAAAGGGCGGCGGTTCGCTGACCGCGTTGCCGATTATCGAAACACAGGCGGGCGACGTGTCGGCATACATTCCGACGAATGTGATTTCGATCACCGACGGACAAATTTTCCTTGAATCGAACTTGTTCAATGCGGGTATTCGTCCCGCCATCAACGTGGGGATATCCGTTTCGCGCGTGGGCGGTAATGCACAGATCAAATCAATGAAAAAAGTGGCCGGTACATTGAAACTCGATCAAGCGCAATTTCGTGAATTGGAAGCTTTTTCCAAGTTCGGTTCCGATCTTGATGCCGCAACGTTGGCCATTATCGATAAAGGTCGTAAAAACGTGGAACTGCTCAAACAAGGGTTACATTCCCCGTTGCGTGTGGAACAACAAATTACGGTGCTCTATTGCGGTATGCAAGGACTGTTGAAAGCGCTTCCCATGGATAAAGTCAGAGTTTTCGAATCGGAGTTTCTCGAATTGATGGACGCGAAATACGATGATGTTTTGAAAGCCTTGGCTGCGGGAGAACTGAACGAAAATATCACCAAAACGATCGAGCGGGCCGCGCGGGAAATCGTTATCAAGTATATTGATAATAAACAGGAGGCATAAAACGACGACCGGAGGGTTAATCAGTACGGATAATCGCGAGTTCGGATTTTTGCTAAAAACAAACAGATGGCAAATCTAAAAGAAATACGTGTTCGTATCGCCTCGGTAACTTCGACGAGGCAAATCACGAGTGCCATGAAAATGGTTGCGGCAGCCAAGCTGAAGAAAGCGCAGGATGCAATCACCAATTTCAGACCATACGCCCTTAAGATGCAGGATATTATGGTGAACGTTGCTTCATCGGTGGGGCAGGATGCCGATAATGTATATGCCGAAGATCGGGATTATTGGCAACAGACGTTGATCGTGGTGATTACTTCCAATCGCGGTTTGTGCGGCGCATTTAATTCGAATGTCGTCAAAGAAAGTTTGCAGTTGGCGGAAAGCAAGTACGGGGATTTGATGGAAAAAGGTAAAGTACGTTTTGTTACCATCGGTAAACGAGGATACGATATGTTGCGTAAGCGTAATATTCCCGTGGACGAAAATATTGCCGATATATTCGACAATTTGACTTACGAAAACGTGGCGCCGATTGCGCAATCGCTGATGGATGCTTTTGTGGAAGGGCGTTACGATCGTATCGATATTGTTTATAACGAATTTGTTAATGCGGCATCACAAAAAACGCTGTGTCGGCCGTTTCTCCCCTTATTGCCCGAGGAAACGGAAACCAAACAAAAGGTACGTCATATCGATTATTTGTTTGAACCATCCAAAGAATATATTGTTAACGAGCTGATTCCGCAAAACTTGAAAATGATTTTGTATCAAGCATTACTTGATTCGTTTGCTTCGGAATTCGGAGCACGCATGACATCCATGCATCAAGCTACCGATAATGCCACTTCGTTAATACAAGATCTTACATTGCAATACAATAAAGCGCGTCAAGCTGCCATTACCAACGAAATCGTTGAAATTGTTGGGGGTGCGGAAGCGTTGAACGGGTAAAACTATTATTGAAAAGCAAAACAAGCGATTATCAAAAGTAATCGAAAAGAATTGTTTTGGTTTTTAATAAGCCTTTTTATCACCTTTTACGGCTAACAATGCCGTTTTTGCAATAATTTTTACATCCAACCCCAACGACCAATTTTCGACATACTTAATATCTTCCTTGATACGATTTTCCATGTGTTCCACTTCTTTTGTTTCGCCACGATATCCGTTTACCTGTGCTAAACCTGTGATACCCGGTTTTATGAAATGACGTACCATGTATTTATCTACTTTGGGCGAATATTCATCTGTATGCAACAACATATGCGGCCGAGGGCCGACGATTGACATATTGCCTTTCAAGACATTATAAAATTGAGGTAATTCGTCGATGCTTGTTTTGCGAAGAAAGTTTCCTACGGGCGTAATTCTTTTATCGCCGTAGGTTGCTTGTTTGGTGTCAGCTTCATTATTACTACACATGGTCCTGAATTTGTAACAATTAAATTCTTTACCTTTTTTACCGGTTCGTTTTTGAACAAAAAAGATCGAACCCGGTGAGCTTGATCTGATCAAGATGCTTGCTATCAGCAATATAATGGGAAATACGGTTGTGAGGAATATGGTCGCCAAAACAATATCAAATCCTCTTTTCATAAATGCATTATGAGGATAACTCAGCGGTATTCTTCGAAGTGCAAAAACCGGCATTTTACCAACTTGTTCCACAAATACTTGATCGCCCGAATAATAGTATCCGATTGATGGAACAATATGAAAATTAATCACATGACTTTCGGAAAATTTGATAAAGTCAACGATTTTTTCTTCTGCAGATAAGGGTAAGGTACAAAACACATGAGTTACTCCATTTTTCGAGGCAAATTTTTTTGCTTCCTCAATAGTACCTATTACGTCACCTTTGTTTTGATTTGAGTTATCATCAAAAAAGCCGAGAATGACAACACCGTTATAAATGTTGCATAATAATTCTTCGAAAAATTTCTCTCCGACACGACCTGCCCCCAATATAATGCCTTTATTGATGTTTTTTCTGACAATGAATGTTACCGCTTTTCGGGTAATCCAATGGCCAATTACCATTAATACATAAGCGGAACAAAAAAAGGTAAAAATGAACAATCGGGATATCTGCCCCGATACTTTCAGTGAAAATAGGCAAAAAAGGACAATGAAAGCCGTAATTGCCAATTTATAAAAATCTCGTTTGATAAGGTTGGGGGCGTGTAATTGCCTAACATCACTGAAGTCGGCACGAACAATCGCAAAACTCAGTATATAGCCGAGATTGATCAATACCAAAACAAGTTGATGCCCATTTAGGTGGAAGGGTTTATAGATAGAAAAAAACAAAAGATTCAACAATATGATGTCTTCTATCAAAAATAGGAAAGCTATTAAAAGTGAATACTTTCCCGAAGGTTTTTTCATCGACGTTTTAAAGATAACGGATGAATACCAAGATATTTTTTGCAAAAGTTTCATATAAATACGCAGTTAATGATGCGATTAATACATGTCGATCATAAATTCCGGAAGGAGTTCAAATTAATTTTCGGCACAAAATTTTTCTTTAAATATATAATACACAAAAATGAGATTACCAATCAAATACCTTTTCCACATGCGACGAGGTTCTTTAAGTAACCTGAAAAGCCACTCTATACTATGTTTTTGCCACCATATCGGAGCACGTTTTACGGTTCCCGCATAAAAATCGAACACGGCACCTATGGTACCGACGTGACAATTAATTTTTAACTCATCCCAATGTGTATACGCCCATTTTTCTTGTTTCGGAGCAGTCATTCCAATCCACAGCAAATCCGGATTTGTAACGTTAATCGCTTGAATCATTGCTGCATTTTCGTCTTCCGTAAATTCCGGTTTATATGGAGGTGAATAGCATGCGATTTGTATTCCGGGATAATCCGTCGCAGATTTTTCTTTAATCATTTCCAATACTTTATCGCTACTACCGAGAAAAAAACAAATACCTCCCGTTCGGTTTAATTTTTCCATCTCGAATACAAACAAATCCCATCCGGCAATACGCTCTATTTTGTGCCCTTTTAAATATTTAACGGCTTTTACGATACCTGCCCCGTCAGGGATCAATACATCGCCTTTGGTCAGGGCTTCAGTAAACAGGCTGTCTTTTTGCGCCATATTGTAGGAATGAGCGTTGATCGTATTGATCAGCAGTTTTCTGGAAGGTAAGGTGCTTAAATTGGCCGAATGCTGAAAAAAGGAACAATTTTTAAGAAGCATGTGAGAAAATCTTTACGACCGATGAAAATTTTCTATTGTTTGATGATATAATTCTACCATTTGTTTTGCTTTGTTTTCCCAAGATAATTTTTCTTGTTTATGCGCGCAATTTCGAGACTTTTCGGCCAAGCTGTCTCTATGATGATAAAGATATTCTATTTTTTCTGCAAATTCGTCGACAGATCGACTGGGATTGGAAAACGGTATTTTTATCCCCACCGACTCATCAATAACATGACCGAAACCGCAAGCGTCAAAACAAAGTACGGGCAAAAAGCAATTCAAAGCTTCTGGAACTACGGTAGATGTTTCTTCGCTCACGCTCGTAAAGAAGAAAAGCGAAGCAGTTTTCATTTTTTCCAAAATATTGTTATTAGGAATATTACCGCACCATTCGATGTGATCATTAATATTCAATTCTTCGGTTAATTTTTTATAGTGAGTGTACTGCTTCTCGGAACCCATTCCGTATACAGATAACTTTATTCCGGGCAAATGTTTTATTTTTGCGACCGTCCGTAATGCCAAATCTAATTGCTTGCGAAAATCAAATTTTCCGACCCACATAATATCAAAAGTCGCTTTGTAAAATCTGTCGATATTTTCTTCAGAATCTTTCTGCAAATAACAACCGGTTTCCGACATAATGACCGGCTCTTTTTTGTGATATTTTTTAATGGCGCTATATGAGTCTGGAATAGAGGCAATTAGTAGATCTGTTCGCAAAACAGCTTGTCTGACTCTTTGATTATATTTTATTTGTAATATGTTTAACGTATTTTTTATCCTATAAAACAGACTCATTTTTAACCCAACTTCCTGCAGATATGCCGTCGGGAATTGTTTCAATCCACCTATCGGTCCCCAAACATAGGGAATATCTTTAATTTTCCATAAATATCCTGGCTCTCGAAAACCGACCATATTTAATTGATGAATAATGTCTGTTTGATGTTCTTTAATAATATGTTCGGCTATTTGCAAGGTTTTATGTTGCCACTCTTTATAATGACTGTAAAAGCGCCAATCACCTTGGTTCCAACACATTTTCCGTATATCATCGGAAACGGGGTTATAATAAAATTGCATATTTTTTCCTTGCGGAAGTGTTGGCAATACAGCTTCTATTTTATATCGGAATTCGCCCTCCGTGATAATGTGCAGTTTGCATTGGTTTGCTAAGTTGACGCACCAATTCCACGCCATTCCGGGCTCGGAACCCATGTCGGGAGAACAGGCGTATGCATTGATGAGAACAGTTAACATTGACAAATACTGGATAATTTCTTACGATTATTTGTCCGTTTCCTGGTCAGTATTTTCGTTCGGAGTCTAAAGAACTCTGCTCTCAGCATCACAGGCAGGGCATTATAATATTTTTTCAAGAGATCTCTCGTACAACACACGTCTTTGCGCAACAAGCTCTGAAATATCTGCTTAAATAATAATTCGGCTTCGATCATTCGCTTATAAAAAATATCGTTACGTAAAGTAAAATAATATTCGATGCGTTTGTTGAAAGGTACTGACTTTCCACTCAAAGAACTGTATTCGCGTAAATAACTCATCACAACTTGCGGCGTATATGCCGATTTGCTCTGCAACAGCAGCTCGTATACGAAATATGTGTCTTCTCCTATGGTCATTATGGGGTGAAAACCTCCCATTTTCCGGAAAAGGGTTTTTCTCAACAGAAAAGAGCCTAAACGCATGTTCCACTTTTTTTCCCAAATCAATCGAAACGGGTTTTCGATATATCTTTTTTCGTCAACCCGGCAATTGATTATTTTTTTTGTAGTCGAATACACAGTTTCAAAGTTTCCCGTTAATATATCAGCTTCGGGATAATCGGTACTTAATTGCGCTAAACTTGCCAAACAATTTGGATAAATTAGATCATCGGCATCCAAAAATAACAACCAATCTCCGGCAGCTTCCCGTGCTCCCCTATTCCTCGCACTCGACACTCCTCCGTTTTCTTTATTGATAATCCGTATTCGTAAATCTTTCAACGAAGACACTCTATTCACGGAATCGTCTGTAGATCCGTCATTGACTATTATTATTTCAAAATCGGAAAATGTTTGAGACAATACGGATTCTACAGTAGCTTTAATGCGTTGTTCTTTATTATATAAAGGTATAATGACGGATATCATAGTGCCGGAAATATAAAATAAACAGCATCGGTGGTTTATTTCAACCTTTCACCCGACCAATTGATGTTTTCCTTAATAACCTTTGCGGGTGCCCCGGCATAAAGGGCATTTTCTTTTTCTAACTTGGTAGATACGATGCTTGAGTTCCCGATCACAGTATCTGATGGAATGACGGCTCCTTTCAAAATTCTTACATGCTCGGTAACCCAGACGTGGTCACCGATGACTACGGGACGGGCGTAGTTGATCCGTTTCCTAGTTTCGGTATTGATGATCGAATGACTGTCGCCATTACGTACGTCTACATCTTTAGCAAAACCGACGAGTTTACCCATCACGATACTTTCACCTTCAGTAGAGGCAACATGTCCGCCCATAGCCACGAAATTGGAGCCGATGATGATGGAACTACGGTCGTCTTCGCACCAAAAATCGGCATTCAACACCAAGGTTACATTCGTTTTGCCCAACACCAAGTTCAAGGAATCGCCTGAGCCGATATCTATTTTGCAATCGTTACCTATGATCGTGAAAGTACAATTACGATACTTGCCTTTCGCTCCCAAAATAATGGTATTGTTTTTCCCTTTTATCATGAACCGACAATTTTTGAGGAATGCGCCTTGAAAATTAATTGTATTGTGTCGACGATATTTCCATGCGTTATTGTAGTGCAGCAAATTGTAAACATTTGCCGCAATGTTCAACCATCCGGTATTACTTTTTTCTAATAATTGTATGAATTTGCCCATATAAATATATACTAATAATTATTTTCTTTTTTTGTAAGCCTTATATGTTTGTTGGATCAATCCGCAGATCGTTTTACGCCAACCGACCATCCGAACGGAAAAAAATATCGGATGATGTTTTTTGACCGTTAAACGGTCAAATTTATCTTTGTTCGATTGCAACATTTCGGGCAAACAGACTTTCGGAAATGGAATTCCGTGGTGGGATGTCGAAAACGAAATAAAACGAATAGATTTTAAATCGCAAACATAATTGTATTGTTGTATGTCTTTCGAGGATTTGTTTGAATAAAAATAATAAACATTCGTTTGTGGATCAATCCAATTCCTGAGATCATAAAATCGAGAGGTCGGAGTATCCGACAATCGGATTGCTAATGGAGCATTTTTTTTGTCATCACCATTCAACATTGAAATAACGAAACGAGGATTAAATGCGATCACATGATCAGCTTTTAGCAAGGATCCAAACAGAACGGCAGCATACCCTCCGGCGGAACTTCCCAAGGTGATTACTTTATACCCGGTGGTTTCGCGATGAAGAAATTCGTACAACTTATCTGGAGAGTTCACCTCGGCATTAATGCCTGCAAGATACCATTGCTTGAAAATATCGCGAACAAATATATGTTTACTCGACGCTGCAATACGTGTATCGTACCACTCATAATAGTCGGCTTCCACAATTCGTTTTCGAAAAATACTTTCCGTATTGGGAAAATATATGTCGTGACTGCAAAAGTATATGGTACAATAATTATTGTTATTGTCTGAGTACTCTATCAAATAATTCGGATTTTCCCGATATTGTTTTTGAACGATATCCGAATCAATTTGAAAAACATGTGATTGATCTATTTCCATAATTGAGGAAAAACGACGCGAATATGAATAGTGAAGTAATGTTTTACGGCTGTCAGAATACCGAAATGCCTTTTTTCGTAAATAAAAAAGAGCATGGGTTCAGCATATCCCAAAGGTGAATATAGCGTTTTGAGACGTTGGCGGAACGGTACATTTTTCAGACACCATTTGGGACGTACGGGGTTTTTTTCACAAGTGCCTATATATTTGGATGCGAGGTATATTTTTGCTCCGGCTTTTCGCGCCCTGTACCCGTAATCCAAGTCGCCGATGGCGTGATGAAAACGATAGTCCAGATTACCTATTTTCCTAAAAACAGGTCGGGGCACAAGCACACAATTACCTTGCATGGTTTGGCACTCTTGCAGTCGGCCATCAGGAATAATCAACCCTTTTTTTCCCAATCCGCCATACGATATTTCTTTTGTAATTGCCGATTGGAGAGGCGAACATATAATAGTTTCGTCAATTCCGACATCCCGATATGCAAAAAAAAGCGTTTCGAGTGCATTTGAATACAGGTAAGTATCATCATTTAACCAGAGATAGAAATTGTAATCTCGTTCTCTTTGGGCTGCTTCCCATGCCAAATGCATTCCCCTGTTCCAAAACAAATGTCCGTTGCCGGAAATTATTTTTACTTGCGGAAAATATTTACCGACAGCTTCGGGAGTTCCATCGGTACACCCATCATTCGTCAAGAATACGTCCATGGTGTAACCTTCGGGTAATATGCAATTGAACAAGGTTTGTAAACAAGCCAATGTTTTTTCCTTGCGGTTATGAACGGTCAATAAAACAGCTGTCGCAATTGATAACATATTGAACGATACTCTATTCTTTATGATTGCAATATTTCACGATACAGATCCGAATACAATTGAGCCACTTCACTCCATGTATGAATCTTAAAAGGCGTACGATCAAGTTTTTCGGCCTTGTCATAAAATTCCTTCAATTGCATCACCGCTTTTCCGGAATTTTTGTAATCGCAAAACGAAATATCGGTAGGCGTATCGTATCCCCATGCCCAAGGTAAATCGGATAATAATAAGGGTAAACGATATGCCGCGGCTTCATACACGGCAATGCATCCGCTTTCTCCCAACGAGAGAAGCACGAATCCGGAAGCGTTTTGTTCGATGCAATCTTTTTGTTCTTTGCCTACATATCCGGGATAGAAAACATATCGGTTATCGATTTCTTCTTGAAATTCCTTAAAGTAACTTTCCGAATCGCCGGCAGCACCTGTAAACACGACGGGTACTTGAGCTTTTTTGGCATACCGAGCCAACAACACGCTTTGTTTTCTGGGCGCAATATGGGCGCACGAAATGAGGTATTTTGAGGGAAATCCCATGTCGGCGATGTTCAAATGATCGGAAATGAACATGTCGGCAGGATCGTAAGCGTGAGGAATGATCGTTGTTTTGTTTTCGTTCAATTGACGAGGAAAATAACGTAACGCGGTTTCCTTGTCGTAACGGTGCATGAAAATAACTTTGTCGTAATAAGGAAGGCTGTGCCAATAAGAATTCCCTTTTGTGAAAGGCAAGGTATCGATCAGTTTGTTCTTGACTCTTGTTTTCAATTGTGCTTCAGAGGATTTGTTGCTTTCGAAATCGAAAATCAGACTGATAACTGTCTTTTTTCCTTTTTCTTTAGCTAATTTGGGGTAATATATAATCGGTGCCAAAAAATGAATAATGTCGCAATCCTTTTGACTTTCGTCCCACCATCGGGCAAATTCGACATCAATTCCCAATCCGGATAATTCTTGATGCAACTTCAAGGCATGAGTCGTTTTTCCTCCGGGAATCAAAAATGCGTATGCTATATCAAACAGAACTACTTTCATAACGTAACCTTAAAATCTATTATCGTAATCGTAAAAATTTTCCGCTCTCGTCTTTTATCATTCATTCTTCAAGACAGCATTCGTAAATGCTCAATTGAGTACCGACGACAGTGGCAGGATCATTATTAATTAACCTGGTTTTGCGTCCCTCACAGGACAAGGATTCTGCTAACTCTCTGTTTTGAATCAATTCATCCATGTAAGCAGCACACAATCGGTAATCAATTGAATTGTAAAACAATGCGCTTTTTCGATGTTCTGCCAATTCGGGCATAGCTCCGGCAAACGAAACAACGACAGGAACGCCGACCATCAGCGCTTCGGCAAATGCCAGACAATATGTTTCGATGAAAGAGGGCACTGCGCAAACATGACTGTTTTGCATTTGTTCGATGATTTGATGAGCGTCCAAGGGACCGAGTAAACAGATGTTATCTTCCAAATTCCATTTTTTGATCAGTTTTTTGAGATATATGGAATATCCGTCTAACCATTTGTTGCCGACATCGATATACCCCGCAAGATTTAATTTTACCTTAGGATATTTCTTTTTTAAGATTCCGACAGCTTTAATCAACATATGAATACCTTTATACGTGACTGCCCATGAACAAGAGGAAAAAATAACGGGTGCGTTACCTGCTTCTTTGTATTGCCATGGTGTCGCTTTGTAAAACGCATCGCGTAACATCATTTTGGCGGCATGGTATTTTGCCTCAGGATTAATCAAAGAAACTTGGCTTTTAACCCATTCGGATTGATAGGATATATGTCGAAAACATTTCAAATTCTCCGTTTCGATTCTGCCGAAATCTTCGAATATTTTCTTTTTATGAAATATGGTACGCCACGGCAAGATGATCTCTTTGAAATGTATGCATTGAAGGATTTCAAAAAAGGTCAAACCTCCGTAATAAAAATCGGCATATACGGACAATAATCCCTGCATATCGATCAATACGGGCGAGGCGATATATCCGTTGCGATATACGGTAGCCCAAATATTTTCCGTACCCCAAATATGCACAAGGTCGGGATTGACCTGTTTTTCGACACTCTTTATTTCTTCACACGTAACGGACGGAATCAGTCCGTTTCTTTTTCTTTTTCGGGAAGGAATAATCCACTGATGAATACCCCTGCAATTACTTTCGGTTATTTCCGTTACGTTTCCTTGAGCGATGTTACAAATTTGCACTTTTCCGGATTGTTGCAACATTTCGGCTAAAGGTTGCAACCAAGTGCCTGTTCGATTCATCTTTTCATCTGAAAAAGCCGGATCACACATCCATAAAATTTTTTTCATTCCTCTGGGGGGTATTATTTGCCGTATAAAGTTTTTTTATATCACGACTTGAGGCTGTCGATGCAAAGATGTTCTCGTACCATTTTGCTGAGCTTGAGATCATCGATCTTTTCGTCGATGTCCATTGGCATTTGATCAATAAAAACGACATGACTCGGAACTTTATATCTCGCCATATTTTGCGTTACATACAATTTGATATCCTTAATTGTTATTGATGCATCTTTTTCGGAAACAATAAAAGCGAATGCTTCCTCGCCGTATATTTCGGAAGGAGCGGCAACAATCCGTACATCTTTTATCGCAGGATGCTGCCTGATAAAATCTTCGAGTTCTTTCGGATAAATATTTTCTCCGCCACGTATAATCATGTCTTTCAAACGACCCGTTATTTTGTAATATCCGTCTTGATCGACAGCTGCTATGTCGCCGGTATGCAGCCATCCGTCTTTATCGATCGTTTTCTCGGTTTCTTCGGGCATTTTGTAATACCCTTTCATCACATTGTAGCCGCGTACACACAACTCGCCATGTTCTTCCGCCGATAATTCGAGACCGGTTTCGGGATGAATGATTTTGATTTCCGCAAAGGGCATAGCGACGCCCACCGTATCCCTTCTTTTCTCGTAAGGTGCATCTATTGAACTCATCGTGCAAATCGGAGTACATTCAGTCAACCCGTAACCGTTTACGAATTTGGACATGTTCATTTTTTTTGTGAGTTGGTCGAAAAGTTGTGACGGGCAATGCGCTCCTCCGATACCTCCCTTGCGAAGTGAGGACAAATTGTATTTTTTGAAGTCTTCATGATTAATGATAGCAAAAAATAGGGTCGGTACACTGACAATGGTTGTACATTCAGCCTTTTCGACGGCATTCATTGCTTTTACGGGCGATAAGCCGATAAGCGGAATGATGGCTGCACCGTGAGACAAAGTAGAGAAAATACCGAAAACAAGTCCGAAACAATGAAAAAAAGGAAGCGCAACACAAACTTTGTCTGCAGGAGTATATTTGTATAATTCTCCGGCCGCATAACCGTTATTCAACAATTGGCTTTGCGTCAACACGGCTCCTTTAAGATATCCGTTCACGGCCGAAGTGTATATGATACAAACGATATCATCCGGCAAAACCGAAGATTTCGATTTTCGGAATTCATCATCCGATATCAAATTACCGAATTCTTCCATTTGCGACCAGTGATACATTCCGGCCGGATGTTCGTCAAACGACACTGCAAATTTTAGAAGAGGCAGCTTTTTTGAGGCAAGCATCCCTGGTTTACTTGACTCGATTTCGGGACAAAGGTTGTTGATAATTTTTATGTAATCAACATCTCTCACCCCGTTGCTCAAAAACAACGCACGACAATCTGATTGTTTGAGTATATATCGCAGTTCGCGAGCTTTAAAATTCGTATTGATTGGGGTAAGGATGAGACCCGTTTTTGCAGCCGCCAAAAAGAGCAAAATCCATTCGGGCCTATTGGTTGCCCATACGGCAATATGGTCGCCCTTACGTAATCCCATTCCCAACAATCCTTTGGCTATTTTATCGGCTTCCTTGTCGAGCTTTTCGTAGGTAAGTTCGAAAACAACTTCAGTATACTTAACCGCAATTTCGGCAGCATATTTCTTTGTTATTTC
>JAVBNP010000012.1:0-42839 GCA_031551455.1 Bacteroidales bacterium
GTGCTTTATACAGGTAGCTTACTTTATCCCCACAAACGCCGCAAAACAAAGATTTTTCCTGCGGTGAAAGCTGAAAAGGTTCTCTTGAAGGTCTTTGTACTTCAGTGAAAAGATGTCGGCCATATTCATGCCATTACAGTAAAAGCTGAAAAGCCATATATCCCGTGCAAATTCCTCTTCATGGTTTTCCCTGATTTTCCTTATGTCGTGAATGGTCAGTGCACGGTTGACTTACCAGGTATGGCTATCTCGTACTTGCCTTCATTTTTCAACCCGAATGGATATGCATCCCGGGACATGAACTTCTT
The DNA here is from genome assembly GCA_031551455.1 of Bacteroidales bacterium. Taxonomy (GTDB): domain Bacteria; phylum Bacteroidota; class Bacteroidia; order Bacteroidales; family UBA4181; genus JAIRLS01. The sequence goes on from JAVBNP010000012.1 coordinate 309, forward strand.
GATGATGACATTGATGATCGTACGAAATGCATAAAAATATCCCTGGAGTGTAGCCAGCGAATTTCCCCGGCCTAGGAACCATTTTTCGTACCTTTCACAAAATTTGGGAGTAATATCCCGTATTTGAAGGTCGGGCATAAACTTCTTGACAGACCACATAACTCTTTCGTAGCAATGGGCTGATCCAAACCGTTCATCTTTCCTTAAATCCTCAATATACTGATCCCAGGTATCAAATACCTTGTTCTTGTTTGCCTTGATCAATCTTTTGTTTCCAAGGAAATGAGCCTCAAACAACTCGTATGTGAAATCATCGCCCAGTTGGTTGATTACATCCAAAGCACGGCCAATCTCCCGGTCAGTATATTTCTTGATCGTTTGCAACTTCTCGTTTTTTAAATTTTTGGAACACAGCTTTAGGAACTGAACTTCTGTCAAGGCGAGTTTTCTATTGAAACTGTACCTCTTGTTTTTGTTACCATCCGTATAAACGATCAATTTCAGCGGATAGGTTCCGTCCTTCTTAGCCCGCCTCTTGTCCAAATATAAATTTACTGTTGCCATAATGCATTTTTGATTTATCGAATTTGCCATTAAATTTGCCATTCAAATTTACCAAAAAGGCACCATATATCACCTAAAATTCAAACAGAAACTTCATACAAATATCACAATACTAATAAGATATTGAAATATCGTAATGGTAATGAAAACAACATTAAAACGGTAAAATGGAATTTGTAATTGCTGTTTGAAGAAAAAATGAATATAAATCGGAAAAACAGGAAGCCTTATTTCAATTCGAAAATCGATTGTCGGATTATAAATCCGACAAAGTTCCGAGCGAGGTGAAACAGCCAAACATAATATTAAAGATGATACACGCAAAAAGCATTTTTATCATTTTGTCGATATTTTTGGGAATATCGGCATGCGGTTCAAAAAGTAACAAGAATCAATCGACCGAAAAAACGAACAAAGATAACCTATACATGTTGGTCGGAACCTATACCTCGGGCGACAGCAAAGGCATCTATGTCTGCCGTTTCGATCAGGAAACCGGAGCTCCGGAACATGTAACCGGCGTCGCGGCAACCAATCCGTCGTATCTGACCGTTTCGGCAGACGAACGTTTTGTGTATTCCGTGGGCGAAAATCCCGAAAAGGAAGCCGTAGCCAAGGCATTTGCTTTCGATAAAAAAACAGGCGCGTTGAAGCTTTTGAATACGCAGCTTACCGGCAGTGCCGGCCCGTGTTATATCAATACCGATCGTGAAGGCAGATTCGTTGTGACGGCCAACTATAGCGGCGGCACGGTCAGTGTGTTCCCGATTGCGGATGACGGTTCTTTGAAGCCCGCGTCAAAGGTTTTCGAATTTGAAGGATCGGGGCCCGATCCGACACGTCAAACAAAACCGCATTTGCACAGCGTGGTATTCTCGCCCGATCAAAGATATCTGTTTGCCGCCGATTTGGGAACAGATAAGTTACACAAATTTACGGTAGACGAAGAGTTTCCTTTCTTCCTGTCGGTCGGTACACCGGAAGCTTTCGAAGTGGAGCCCGGTTCGGGGCCGCGGCATTTCGACTTTCATCCGAACGGGAAATTTGCATACTTGTTGAATGAGTTATCGGGAAAAGTAACCGCTTTCCGCTATGCCAACGGCAACTTGGAGGCTTTTCAATACATTACTTCGGATACTACGCCGGGCGTGGGAAGCAAAGGGAGCGCCGATATTCATGTTTCGCCCGACGGAAAGTTTCTGTATGCTTCCAATCGCTTGCAAGCTGACGGTGTGGCTATTTTCCGCATCAACGAAACGGACGGAACATTGACATCCGTGGGGTACCAACCTACGGGAATTCATCCGCGCAATTTTATCATTTCGCCGAACGGAAAATACCTTTTGGTGGCAGCCCGAGACAGCAATACGATTCAGGTTTTCGCCGTCGATCGGAAAACCGGCATGTTGACGGATACCGGAAAACTTATTGCCGACATCGATAAACCGGTGTGTTTGAAGTTCATTAATCCGTAATGTCTTATTTCAAAGAAGGCTCCCGTAACGATATTCCGGTTTCTTTATTGTTTTTGCGCCAATCCGTAAAATACCCTCGTTGAGCGGCATTTCCCCTACGATAAAAAATCGTTGATTAAAAAATTTAACTACTTTTATGCGATTGATTTTCAATACGAATAAAAGCAATTAATTAGAATTTGCAATGTCGCTCTGAATACCAGAAAATTGCAATTACCGCTTGAAGAAAAATGAATATAATTCGGAAAAACAGGAAGTCTTGTTTCGATTCGAAAATCGATTGTCGGATTATAAATCCGACAATGTTCCGAGGTAAGCCTTGAAAAATAAAAGATTATCGTATTTCGGGTTGCTTTGTGCTATAAATAGTGTAGAGAGTGACAGCCTATAATCGAGTTGCACATAAGCGGGCGACAGTGCAGTGGGCAATAAGGTGAAAAATTGAAAATTAGTCAATTAAATTATTATAACCCGCTCTGAAAGGGGCATAAAAAGTGAAGAATATGAGTATAAAATGTCTATTTGGGCACAAATGGAGTGGCTGTAAATGCGAAAGATGCGGTAAAACGCAGGACATAGGGCATAATTATGTTGCCGTTAGTGAAAAATGTATTGAGAAATGTACTATCTGTGGTAAGGAACGTACCATAGAACATATGTGGAATGGCTGTAAATGTTCTCGTTGCGGTAAAGTTCGTGATGAACAACATGATTGGGATTTGTGTAAAGGGGAATGTATTCGTTGTGGAAAAACACAGCGTGAACAACATGTTTGGAGTGGAGATAAGTGTTCTCGTTGCGGTAAACAGCGTGAAGAAGAATGTATCATATGCGGCAAAACCAAAACCGATTTTGATAAATATTATGAAGAACTACGCAAAAAAAATGTTGTAATAATAAGCAGAGACCGCATAGTTAAGTGTACAAGTTGCAATGGTGTAATATGCACCATATGCTTAAACAAAAATGACGGAATTTGCCCGCAATGTAAAAAAGATATGTAGTTTTTAGTATGCGGAAAGATTGCCGACGCACAACAAGCAACACCATTGAACATCAACCTCACTGTTGTTCAAAATATTAAGCAATTAGTAATTGCTGCTTGAAGAATGTAAATGAAAAAGCGTTTATTTCGATTCAAGAATCGATTATCGGATTGCAAATCCGATATTATTTCGAGCAACATTGCAAATGTCGCTCAACGCAGGGTTAAGCATAACTAAAAATAGATTTAATAATATGCTAATTAAAAACCTCGACGATGTATAGGTCAATCGCTAAGAGAAAAATGAAAAGAATAGTTTTTAATTATTTAGCAGTGGCAGTCCTCATAGTATTGACTGCATTGACATCTTGTGGCGGTAAGTCAACGATGAAAGGTACAACGTATGTTAACAGCAATGCCGAGAATAAACCAATGGTTTTTATGACCGGAACCGTTGGAGTGTTTGAATTTGTAGACGATAATAGAGTTGATATTCTCTTCCCTCATGCTATTGATACAAAGAATATGGGAGGTACAATTGGCATTAGCAGTGAATTATGGGTTGGCGGCGAATATGAGAGAAGTGGAAGTAAAATCACCATCCGCTTCAAACTTAATAAAGACCAAGCGGAACCCGGTGTATTGGAAGTCGAAGTAAAAGACGACGGGAAAACCTTGCTTGGTGAACAGGGTGAGCGTTTTAATAAAATGAACAAGTAATTGGCAATTAAATACGGGAAAAATACCGGCACTTAATAACAAGATTTTTCGTTGCATGCGATAGCACAAATAATAAAAACTGCCGAATGCACAACAAGCAGTTTGACACAACAGCGGCAGTATGTCCGCAGAAAATTTTGTGCGGAAATGAATTTTTATCGCCCGCATGAAAGGCAGTGGAAGCCGCCACTTCGCCAAGCCGCTGCCACGTTGGCTGCAAGCCCGAGATTGCGGTGGACAATAATGTGAAAATTTGAAGATTAATAAAGTGTAAACCGTTTAGAAAGAGGCATAAAGAATTAAAATATGGATACAAAATATTGGAGTGTCGGGCATAAATCCTTTTGGTTAATAACGGTTTTATTAGTGCTTTTGACGGCATGTAATAATACCAAGTTAAATTTGCCCGTGATGGAAGATATTGCAACGGCAACTATACGGGAATACTGCAACGGGACTCCCGTAAGCAGGGAAATAACGTTGAGTAAAGACAGCATTGGACTTTTAAATTACTTTATTAAACTTAGAGATTACGGTAAATATAAACAATACCGTAAGACAATCAAGAAATCGGTCAGCGATGTACCAACCGTTGAGAAAAGTTTCCGGATTCGTTTGGAACTTGTATCGGGGGAAGTACGAACTTTTTACATTTACGCAACAGGAAACAAAGAATATATCGAGGAACCTCATATAGGGATATACAAATACCTATATACAATCAACAGCTTATATCGCTCACTTACAAGAGAGAGCAGTCTTGGTGGACATGCGTATTTGTATATATCACTTTCTGACGCGTTCTTTGGTGAAAATTATTCCATTTTGCAAGAATATAACGGTGCCGCAAAAGCAATTTTTATGGAATTTAAGAGTGGTGGCGACGATACCAATGATAATCCGCTTTCGTGGCCAAGTCGCTATATTCCGGAAGCAAGAGTTGCCGAGAGAGCGGAGGATGTTCGATATATTGTAGCGTATTATGATAAAGCGACATATAGCGGTTATTGGTACGTACCAAGCACAGGGAAGCGTTTAGGTAATTCGTATGATCATACTTACGATTTGATAATCCATGACCTTATAAAAAAAGAAACTACGTCTATGGGAAATATTAGTTTTGGTGATGCAAGTTCTGTCCTTGAAAAGTATTTTTCCAACGCTGAGTAGATATTGAAAATATTGTATTAACAATAAATAATAATGTAAACCGCTCCGCAAGGGGCATAAAACCAAAGAAAAACATGAAAGCACTTTACTTAGGAAGTAAGAAGAACATATTTAGAAGTATGGTCCTCGGGCTCGCATTAATGCTCGTTACGTCAACAGCAATGATTGCCCAAGATAAGCCGGCACAGTGTAAACTTCTGGTATCAACCGGATTCACCATAACCAAAATAGACGGAAAGAAAAAAACGGTAAATAGCGGTAAAACGGTAACGATACCTGCAGGAAAACACAAGCTCACTTACAATCACACATATACGAGAACAATGTCAGGCATGCCGAGTCAAATGAGTAAATACGGAGACGAAATCGAGTTTGAGTTCGAAAGCGGAAAATCATACAAACTTGATGTATCCGCCGAATTTGAGAGTTTTGGCATGAGAAGCCCCGGACCGCCCGAAATAACAGAAATAAATTAAAGGGGGCCTTTTATCATATTTTAACGGGTCTTGCTTTCGCGTTATCGAACAGGGTATTTGTATGGGCTGAAATACTTGCCCGTATTTTTATTATCTTTGCATTTACAGGCCTTTGGTACGAGATCGTAAGAGGAAATCGCAACCGTACCAATGGAGATTTTCCAACCGGTCGAGGCAATCCCGATCGGTCGGAAATGATTTTACGAAGTCTATTGATGAATCAAAATCTTTGCTTATCATAACTTCACCCTTAAGGATAAGGCAAATTAGTGTGAAATTGTATATAGTTATCTTTGTTTTAATACGCTTACTCCAACCGACCGCCATGACACATAGACTGTTGTTTTTCATCCTGTTTTTGGGATTATCCCCGAAAATAGCCGCGGATACTCCGCCGACTGCACAGAAAGGACGTCTGCAGGCCATCCCTTTCGACCAAGTACGGTTGCAGGATCAATTTTGGGCGCCCCGGTTCGAAAAGCTGAATCGGGTAACCCTGCCCCACGCTCTGCAAAAAAACGAACCGGGAGTAGAAAACCTGCGGCGCACGGCCAACTTTTTGGCCGGTGTGCCGGACCAAATGCCGGTGCGCAGCCTCTTTCTGGTGTCAGACCTTTACAAAACCATGGAAGCCGCAGCCTATTCACTGACCATTACGCCCAACCGTTCGCTGGAAGCACGGATGGATTCGATCATCACTTTGATTGCGGCGGCCCAGAAACCGGATGGATACATGTATGAAGCTCACGTTTGCGGCGTCCCGATCGTGGAAGATATGGGAGCCCGGCCCTACGAACGCCTCAATCTGAGCCACGAACTGTACAACATGGGACACTTGTACGAAGCGGCCGTAGCTTATTATAAAGCTACCGGAAAAGGCGCGCTGCTGCAGGTGGCCGAAAAGCACGCCTGCCACGTCAACCGAGTCTTTTTTGAAGGCGACCCTGGCTACAACGGAGGAAAACCGATTAATGCCATCTCGGGCCATCCGGAAATTGAACTGGCGCTGTGCAAGCTGTTTACCGCCACGAGTGACTCGCTCTATTTGAAAATGGCCTCTCGCTTTGTGGCTCTGCGGGGCGACCGGTTGGCCGACACCATTTTTTACCACAACAAGGCCCAAGGGCAGGAACACATGCCGCTGAAAGATCAGCGCGAACCGGCCGGGCACGCCGTCTGTGCAGCCTACATCTACGCCGGCATGTCGGATGTAGATGCCCTTTGCGGAACCGACACCTACGAAATGGCTCTTAATTCAATATGGGACAATCTGATGCGTACCCGCATTGCCCTGACCGGGGGACTGGGAGCTGTGCGGGGAATCGAGGGCTTCGGGCCGCCCTATGAATTACCCAACAAATTGGCCTACAATGAGACCTGTGCCTCGGTGGCCAACGTACTGCTCGAACAGCGGCTCTTCCTCACCCACCGGGATGCCCGCTATCTGGATATACTCGAATGCGCCCTCTATAATGGGGCCTTGGCGGGGATCAATCTCGAAGGCGACCGTTTCTTTTACGTCAACCCGCTCGAAGCGGACGGGCTGACACCTTTCAACTTGGGCAGCCGTGGTCGTCAGCCATGGTATGGTTGCGCCTGCTGCCCGCCGAACATCGCCCGGCTACTGGCCGCTGTCGGCAGCTACTTTTATGCCCACACCGACACCGATATCTACTGCACGCTCTATGCTACCAACCGCACGGAGATTTCGTTGAAAGAGGGAGCCGTAGGCCTGGAACAACAGTCGAATTATCCCTTTTCGGGCGAAGCATCTTGGACAATAACTCCCGAACAGCCGATGCATTTTGCCATGCGGCTGCGCATCCCCACCTGGGCTCGTAGCGGGGAATTTCTGCCGGGTGGTCTGTATACCTACGCCAATGCCGGAACGGATTCTTGGAACGTACGGGTGAACGGAAAAAAAGTGAAGGCGAAACTGGAAAAAGGCTTTGCCGTTATCGAACGTCGCTGGAAGCCGGGGGACCGGGTGGAACTATCGTTACCCCTCGTACCGCGCTACGTGCAAGCCAGGCCCGAAGTAGAGGCTGACCGTGACCGTCTGGCGGTGGTTTGCGGGCCGCTGGTCTATTGCGCCGAGGAGGCCGACAACGGACTGGTACAACGTTATTGGCTGCCGAAACCCGCTGCCCTGTCGCGCACATCAATAATCGAAGATCCTTTGCAGGGCTTGACGGCTGTCGAAACCACCGCCGCCAAGCTGGACACCACCGGCCGGATGCCGTTACGACTGATTCCTTATTATGCTTGGGACAACCGGGGCGACCGCTCGATGATTGTTTGGTTACCCCGCACCGAGGCTCAAGCTCGCGAATCACTGCCGACCACCGAAAAAAATAAAAGTTGGCTGCGCGAGATGTACCTCACTTGTAAAAATACCCGGGAAGAACAGGAAGCCCTGTTTGACGGCATGGTTCCCTTCCGCTCGCATCACCAAGGCTATTCAAGTTGGACCAGTCGAGGCTGCGAGAGTGAGCCACAGCAGCTCGAATTTCTATTCAAGGCTCCCCGCACATTGGAAAGTATCGCGGTTTTCTGGATCGCCGATGCCCGCACCACTACCTTGCTGCCCGAAAAATGGAGCGTGGAATACCTCGACGGAGGTGAGTGGAAGTCGATGCGCCACTACGTCACCGACACTTACGGCTTGGAACTCGACGGTTTCAACGAGGTTCGCCCGGCGAGCAAACTGCGCTGCGAAGGGTTGAGACTGAAGCTCACTCCCCAACCCGGTCACAGCGTAGGCATTGCTGAACTTCAAATCAACCTATCCGACCAATAAATTGCTCCCCGTTGAGCAGTAATTGCATTGCCGCTCAACAGAGAAACAACGAAAGGGCGCCCCGAAAATATGAAAACATTATCCGCCATTCTGTTTTACTTTCTTTTTGTCCTTTCCGCATTTGGAGAAACGGATAAAAATGAAGCAAAAACCATTCACATATTCGTAGCCCTTTGCGACAACAAATATCAAGGCATTGTTCCCGTACCAACGACGATTGGTAACGGGCAAAATCCCAACACCAATCTTTATTGGGGTTGCGGTTACGGTATGCGCACTTTCTTCAAAAAAAGCAAGGAGTGGAAATTAATTGCAACGCGGAAAGTAAGTGATGTTATACTCGAAAGACTTATTTTTAAACACACCGTAAAAAATTATTATTTGATCGCCGACGCTTACGACGGACAGTATATTAACCGGTGTACGAAAGATTTTCTGAACGGAAGTTGCGGAAATCAAAAAGACACGTTGCAACTTGACGGCAAAACTTTAGGTATTGGCGGCAATGCCGCTCTTTTGGCATACATCGGTCATGACGGGTTAATGGATTTTCAACTATCCGATACCTATTCAAACCCGGATGATAAGACACGAGATGTGATGATACTGGCGTGTTACAGCAAACGTTTTTTCGGTCCTCATCTGAAAGCGGCAAATGTAAACCCGCTGCTTTGGACGACTAATTTGATGTGTCCCGAAGCCTATACCTTGCACGATGCTCTGGTCAATGCGGAAACCAATGAAAATATCCGCGAAAAAGCGGCAGCGGCATACGCTAAATATCAAAAATGCAGTCTGAAAGCAGCAAAAGGATTGCTGACAACAGGATGGTAGCCGGAATGTCCAAAAGTATAAGCCAATGAATCGAGAACAAAGTCTATTGGACCGATTTTAATCGACATGAAAACCGATAGAACATGAAATCAATACCGAAAATCATCATCATCTTTATATCGATCACGCTCGGATCGAATCAAGCGAATGCATGTTCCATTCTTTATTACAAGGATACCGTAACGGGTAAAATTTACGTAGCCAATAATGAAGATTATTGGTACGACGTAAACCCGTACATAAAGTTGATTCCCGAAAGTAAAAACCGATATGCGAGACTCTGGTACGGTTGGAACGATTTCGCGCAAGGCGGAGTAAACGAATTCGGGTTGTTTTTCGATGCCGCGACAACTCCGAAAGAACCCGAAATTATCGGATACCGCAATCCGGGAAAAAGAAACTTGGGAGACGAAATCCTTTCAAAATGCAAAACAATATACGAGGCTGTCGATTACTTGGAACAACAAAAAATCGCATTGACGGACGGTCACATGTTTTTCGGCGACGGCGCGGGAGACGCGATTGTCGTAGAGTGGATCAACGGAGAAAAAAAGCTCACCTCCATCAATGACCATTATCTGATCGCAACAAATTTTCTGCTGGCAGATCCTTCAAAAGGCAATTATCCCTGCCCGAGATACGACGCAATGAAAAAGGAATTGCTTTCCGTTAAGGAGAAAAACGTTCCCGTCGATTTAAAGCAAATAGGAAACATTGCGGCCAAAGCCGTTCAAGTGCCGACAAAGGATGAGCATAACAGGGAAGGCGGCACGCTTTATTCGACGTTTATCGACTTGACGGATATGGAATTTATACTCGTTTATAAACTCGACAACTCAAAAATAACCCGATTAAACTTGCGAGAAGAGTTTTCGGCCGGCAAAGAGAAAAAAATTAAATTGAAATAGCCGATTATCCGCTCGTCCTCCGGAAGAGATCATGATAATGAAACCCGATATACGAATAATTTAGTCTTAATGATTTATATTTGTTCCGTTCTAAAAACGACTAAATAAAATCCGCAACCATGAACCGCTGTCTGATCTTTTACATTTCGGCAATGTGCATCTTATCAACCGCATGCAAAAAAACGTCTTCGATCAAAGAAGAATCAATCACGTTAAAAACCTATCCGTACGGCGATCCTGATCCCGTGGCTCGACCGCAAAATACGTTTTACCCGTATTTCCGTTTTGACGGTTATTCCGCCGAAGGAAAAGACTCGACATGGAAAGCCGTGGTAATGGAAAACCCGTACGTCAAAGTGGTTGTTATGCCCGACATCGGCGGGAAAATTTGGGGTGCCATCGAGAAAAGTACCAGCGAAGAATTCATCTATTACAACAAGTCGGCGAAATTTCGCGACATCGCCATGCGCGGTCCTTGGACTTCCGGCGGAATCGAAGCCAATTTCGGCATTATCGGTCACGTACCCACCACTTCGGCGCCCGTCGATTATTGCGTTCGAACCAACGACGACGGCAGCGTCAGTTGTTTCATCGGTGCATTGGAATTGGTTACCCGTACATGGTGGCAGGTGGAAATCAATTTACCTGCGGACAAAGCGTATTTCACCACTAAAACCACATGGCATAATGCCTCGCCCGTGCAACAACCGTATTACCATTGGATGAATGCCGGATATGCGGCTTCCGACGATTTGGAATTTTATTTCACGGGGCAATACTATATCGGCCACGACGGCGATGTACACGCTTGGCCGAAAAACGAAAACGGACGGATGATGTCCGAATATGCGCAAAACGATTTCGGGTCGTACAAATCGTACCACGTCATGGGCGAACTGAATAATTTCTACGCCGCCTATTACCACAACCGAAACTTCGGGTCGGTGCATTATGCGCCGTACGATGAAAAATTGGGCATGAAGATTTGGATTTGGGGACTTTCACGTCAAGGGATGATTTGGGAAGACCTTCTTACCGATACCAACGGGCAATACGTGGAATTGCAGTCGGGACGACTTTATAATCAAGCGGCCTCGGGCAGTATCATGACACCGTTTAAACAGTTCGCTTTCGAACCCTATGCCACCGACAGTTGGACGGAATACTGGTATCCCGTGAAGGATACAAAAGGCGTAACGGAAGCCGACGAATACGGCGTATTATCGTTGACAAAAGAAACGAATGATTCGTATTCATTGCATTTTTGTCCCGTGCAAAAGATCGATGCCGATTTGACGATTACCTCGCAAGGAAAAGAAATTTTCAAAAAGAGATTGAATCTTAAGCCGATGGAAACATGGAGCGAAACAAACATCGCGGCAAAAGATTTGTCGTTGGAAGACTTAAAAATCACGTTGGGTAACGGTTTGTCCGAATATTCGGGAAGCAAACCGTTAAGCCGGCCTCGAGAAACGGCTGCCGATTTCGATTGGAATTCGACATACGGGCTTTACCTTCGCGGACAACAGGAGATGGATCGGAAATCCGACAAAAATGCGGAAACCTATCTGCTGAGATGTTTGGAAAAAGATCCGTTTTTCGTCCCTGCCGTCAATGCGATAGCGACACTTCGATTCAAACAAGGCCGTTACGTCGAAGTTTTGTGGCACATGCGCAAGGCATTGTCGGTGAATGCTTATGATCCGGACGCAAACATGCTCTACGGATTGGCAAATTCCCGCCTCGGTAACGATGTCGATGCCAAAGACGGATTTTCGGTGGCCGCATTGACGGCTTCGCACCGAGCGGCGGCATATACTTGTTTGGCTCGCGAATACGCTAAAGACCGGAATTGGAAACGTGTGCTGCATTATACGCAACAAAGTCTCCGCTCCGACGGCCGCAACACGGATGCCGTACAATTACAAGCCGTAGCGTATCGCCTTACCGGACAAACGGATAAAGCACGGAGTATTGTCGGTCGTTTGCTGAAATCGGCGCCTTTGAACCAATTTGCCCGCTACGAAGAATATAAAAACGGCGGTTCGAAACAGATGTTTACGTCGGGCATCCGAAACGAATTGCCGTATCAAACTTATATCGAGATGGCGATTTGGTATCAAGAACTCGGCTGCAGCGATGAAGCCTTGGAATTATTCGCTTTGGCCGATAATCCCCTTGCCGATTACGGCGCTTCTTATCTGTTGCATCTGTCGGGTAAAGAATCCGAAAGTGATGCATTGTTGAAAAAAGCGGAACAAGCCTCGCCCGCATTGGTGTTTCCTTATCGTCCCGAAATGCTGCCCGCATTGGAACGAGCCGTGCAAAAATCGAATAATCCCGTCAATAAATATTATCTCGGCATATTGTACATGGCTTTGGGCAGAGACGATGACGGAAAGGGCCAGTTGGAAGAATGCGGCAACGACATCACTTATGCTCCTTTTTACCTCGCGCGCGCGCAATTCCGTGAGGGTAATGCCGTGCTTGCCGATTTGAAAAAAGCCGAAAGCATTGAAAAATCATGGCGTACGGGTGTTGCTTTGATTCAATATTACGAAAATGCGAATCAAAAAGAGGAAATGTTTCGATATGCAACCGAATACAAACAACTGTATCCGGCCAATTACGTCATTGGATTGAAATATGCCGCTTCATTGTTGAACATGGGACAATACCAAACTTGCATCGATTATTTGACGGGACTTACGGTGCTTCCCAACGAATGTGCCTACGACGGTCGTGCACTTTATCGCGATGCTTGGTTGTTCCTTGCCATGCAAAGCATTGCCGCAAAAGATTACGACAAAGCGTTGCAACAAATCGAAGGATCGAAACAATGGCCCGAAAACCTCGGCGTGGGAAAACCTTACGACGAAGACATCGACTTGCGCTCCGAAAATTATTTGACGGCGTGGTGTTTGTTGCGTAAGGGCGACAAAGCAAAAGCCGACGAAGCAACCAATAACGTGATCGCCGGAAAAGGTGCCAATGCCAACGAACTGTTGTCGGCCTTGGCATTGAAACGCAACGGTAACGGGAAACAAGCCGACGAAAGAATGGCAACGTTCGTTCGTATCAACGACAACAAAAGCGTGGCCGCATGGTGCGAATCGGTATATAAAAACAACGGAAGTACCGCCGGAATCAAACCCGTAATGCAAACTTCAGCGCAGAATGCGGCATGGGAAGGCGGTCCCGGAAAAGATTACGAATTGGCCATCGTCGAACGAATCATGCAAGTTTGCAAATAACCGAACATCGGCGAATCCTTAAACCTATCAGGTTTTTGAAACCTGATAGGTTTGATTGGTTATAAACCTACCGGGTTTAAAGCCCCCGGTAGGTTTTTGACAGTTTTATTTATAAAAAGCGAGTCTCGAAATTTTTTCGGGACTCGCTTTCTTATTTCATCAATTCAATCGCCTACAAACAATTCGACAATTTAAATACCCATGCATATTCGCAAGGATTTTGAGTCGGAGACAGGGTCGGCGGATCAATGGTCAAACTTTTTCCTCCGTGCGAATATTTAACCTTCATGTTGGTTCCCAACAAACCGACGGCGGAGGGTTTCTTGACGACATTCGGAATCGTGATCGATTTTTCGGGATATTTGGTGCAAATCACGTATAAATCTTTTCCTTTAGCGGTGAAATACGCTTGAATGTTCTGTTGTTTGGATGCCGCATCCCACGATGTTGTTCCGTAGATCGCCTCTCCGTTTATTTTCAGCCATTTACCCATGTCCATCAAACGTTGTTGCATGATGACCGGAATGCGACCATCGGCCGTCGGCCCGACGTTGAGCAACAGATTTCCGCCCATGGCCACTTTTTCGACCAACAGATGTACCAGTTGCTCTGACGTACTGTAATCCTCAAGGTTTTCGTTGCGGTTGTATCCGAACGAATGTCCGATTCCCCGACATTCTTCCCACGGATGATATATTCGTTTATCCTTCACGTTACCTTCGTGTACCAAATCGTATTCGGTAGTGTAGTATCCGCCGTGTTTTCCACGCGTTTCTTTTCCCCAACGATCGTTTACGACAACGGTTTCTTTCACCGGCGAGTCGTTGTACAACCATGCCAAAAATTCGGTGCTTTTCCATTTATCGGACGTATGTTCCCACTCGCCGTCGGGCCAAACGATATCCGGGCGGTAACGATTCACCAAATCCTTCATCTGCGGAAGCATGTGTTCATCCACGTACCGATTCAGATCGGATTTATACAACGGATTAAACCACTCGTAAAGCGAAAAATAAAAACCCATGTGCAATCCCGCTTTTTTCACCGCATCGGTCAAGTCACCGGCTAAATCGCGATGCGGTCCCACGTCAACGGCATTCCAATTCCATGATTGAGCGCTCGGCCACAAAGCAAAACCTTCGTGATGCTTGGATGTCAACACAATATATTTTGCTCCCGCTTCACGAAATAATGTTGCCCAATCGTCGGGCTTAAACATTTCGCATTTAAACCCCGATACAAAATCTTGATACGCGAATTTATCCCCGTAATTTTTACGATGAAAATCGACAAACAAAGGATTTACCTTATTGTTTTTATCCGTCAATTTCCACCAATACCATTCGGCATAGCAATCGTAAATACCCGCACCGTCGGCCGGAAGAGGTCCCCACGCGGGAACGCTGTATAATCCCCAATGAATGAATATACCGAACTTGGCATCGGTAAACCATTGCGGTACGGGACGACTGTCAATCGAAGTCCAATCGGCCTCGTATTTTTTTTGCGCAAATGAATCGCTTGCCTGCCATATTCCGACAAAAAGCAGGCTCAAGACAAGTTTTTTCATGATAATGTTCTTTATTGGTTTGCTTTATCTGTCAAAGATACGACAAATATTGTCGGTTCGGCGACTTTTCGAAACCGATGCTTCATTTTTCCGATGCATTCGGGTAATAACCGGTTGAATTTCGAACGTTTTTTAATCGCGTTTTATCTCACTTTCGAGGCTTCCTCGTTCGTATTCGACAAATCTTCTATATTTGCGGCAAATTTTTTATATGTTTCAAAAACTGCTCTTCGGCTTGTGCTTGACATTCGCCGCATTTCCGTCCTTTTCGCAAAACATCCGTTTACATTACGATTTTCGTCATTCACTGTATGACGAAAGTGCAGCCGACCGATCCGGTAAAAACTTTCTGTTTTCCACCGTCGAAATGTTCCGTCCCGACAAATACGGATCGACATTCTTTTTTATCGACATGACATACGCGGGCAAAAACGGCGCCGTTAATTCCGCATATTGGGAAATTGCACGCGATCTCCGTTTTTGGGAATTTCCCGTTGCGCTCCACTTGGAATACAACGGCGGATTGACCTTGGGAGGAAGCATTCCCAACGCATATCTGCCGGGAATATCTTACGAATTTGCCGTCGGTAAAACACGATGGTGTACATATGTTGCATACCGATACAACGCCTTTGACCGAGCAAGCCATGATGCGCAATGGACGGTAACATGGTTTCGGACGATGTTTTCGGGCAAAGTTACATTGTGCGGATTTATGGATCTGTGGAGCGAAAACAAAGACCGCATTGCGGGAACGGGAGGCAAACGAGTCGTTCTCTGCACGCAGCCGGAGTTCTGGGTTAATATTTTTTCCCGTTTTTCCTTGGGCGGCGAAGTAGAAATCAGTGCGAATTTTTATGGCCCGGAAACCTTCATTCTCCCTTCATTGGCCGCCAAATGGAAGTTTTAATTATCGAAACCGGTCAATCAACCGATTCAAAACCCATTTACGCAATTCCGATATCCTCGAACCGAGCGGCGGGAGCAACATCCCAATCGGCAAACAAACCCTTTTGATATTTAAAATATCCCGTAACGGCAATCATGGCGGCATTATCGGTGGTAAATCGAAACTCGGGCAAATGAATCGTCCAACCTTTTTCCGCGGCCAACGCCGTCATAGCGTTCCGCAAGCCGGAATTGGCGGCAACCCCTCCCGCAATAACCACTTCGGTAATACCCGTTTGTTCGGAAGCCTTAATCAGTTTGTTGGTTAAAATATCGACAATGGTTTGTTGCAGGGAAGCGCAAAGATCGGCCGAATGTCTTTCGACGAAATCGGGATCTTCTTTCAACGCATCCCTTAACGTATATAAAAACGAGGTTTTCAATCCGCTGAAACTGTAATCGAGTCCCGGAATATTCGGCTTGGAAAACCGAAAAGCATCGGCACTGCCGCTTTTTGCCAAACGATCGATCACCGGACCGCCCGGATACGGCAACCCCATCACTTTAGCGCATTTATCGAAGGCCTCGCCCGCAGCATCGTCAATGGTTTGCCCGATAATCGTCATATCAAAATAATCGCGCAAAACGATAATTTGCGTATGTCCGCCCGAAACCAACAAACATAAAAAAGGGAATCGGGGCAACATCTTTTCTTTTCCTTCCTCCCGAAGAAAATTCGACAAAATATGCGCGTGCAAATGATTCACCTCGATCAAGCGGGAGCCTGTCGCCAAAGCAAAGCCTTTGGCAAAAGACGTTCCTACCAACAAAGAACCGAGTAAACCCGGTCCGCGGGTAAAAGCAACAGCATCTATTTCTTCTTTTTTCACCCCGGCCTGCCGAAGCGCGGCGTCGGTCACGGGAATAATATTTTGCTGATGCGCTCGCGACGCCAATTCGGGAACCACGCCGCCGTATTGACGATGTACTTCCTGCGACGCAATAACGTTGGATAGCATGTATCCGTCGCGGACAACTGCCGCCGAAGTATCGTCGCACGACGATTCGATGCCTAAAACAGTGATGCTCACTAACCGAATAATGAATGTTACATTTTACGAACCCGACACATCAATCGTGTGCGGGAAAAGCCTTACTCTTCGCCGAAAGATGTTCGATATCCAACCGCAAAATATGGGTGCGATGGAATGATTTTTCGATATATTTTTCGGATATTTCGATATGATCGGGAGAATATTTTCTTACCAACAACCTCAATGCCTCATGACGTTCTTCGTCGGACAAACGATCGGTAATATGCCCGAAAACCAAAACGCTTTCATACGCGGTGGAAAATTGACCCGGAATAACCAACGTGCGTCCAACCACGCAAAAGCTCACCCGGTCGTTTTGCCGAATATTTTCCAATTTAAATCCTTCCGGAGCGCAATGGAAATAAATACTTTTACCCGTATATGCGTAACTGATCGGGATTCCGTAGCCGTAACCGTTGACGGCGCACATGCTCAAATATCCGTATTCGCCGTTTTCGAGCAGTTTTGTCGCCGAGTCGATGTTTAAAATCCGATCCTTGCGTCGTATCTCGGGAAAAACGGGCAACACTTTACTCAGTATTTGACAATCGAAAACCACCGAACCGTACGTTTTTTTTTCGCTCCGACGATAATCGTATCCCCGCTTTCGATAAAACGGCCAAGCGGTAGCGCTCGTCGTGAGCGATATTTCTTTAACGCCGCATTGCTCGGCTTCCGCTTCCAACGCATCCAATACAGCCGATCCGAGACCCTCGCTTTGATGATCTTGATGCGAGAACAACATGTCGACGGTACTTCCGTCCGGGCCCAAACATCCGAATCCGACAATTTCTCCGTTTGATTCCGCCACCAATATATAACGTTTCGAAAAAAAATCGCGCCATATCTCGGGATCGGGATTCGACGGAGCCCAAGCTTCCGTTTCCTCGGACGAATAGTATGCGGCGCTTACCGTATGTACCGTCCGGGTGAAGAGTTCGATGGCTTGTTCAAGATCGGCGGAAACATACGGCCGAATCGTGAACGTAAAATTTCGAGAATCGACGTTCAATGTTATGTTTATTTAATTGGCTTGATACTTATTTTTCGAATATCCCGATATGTGCCCGACATAAATATTACGCGCCGGAGGCGCAACTTACTTCAGCCCGACGGCAAGCGAAGCGGCGCCTCGGGTTCGAAGTCGGATTGTAAACATGCGCCCCGAAGGGGCAACTTAAGCTGCACTTACAGTGCGACGCACCCTGTTATTCAAACTTTTTACCCCGAGGCGTTATGTAATCTTTACTCGACAAAACTTGAATCATCCGATAAGTGTATATTGAGATATGTGTTATTATTTTCCGAATAACGCGACAACATATTCGCTTGCGGTCAACATTTAGGTGCCAAGAAAAAGAGGACGTCGGAACGCAAATTATTCCGTCATAATTAGGCTTTTCAACCCGTCGGTGACATACGTTTGATATTCTCCTTGTTTGTTGCTGTATATAAGCAGTGCATCCAGTTCGGAATGTTGATTGAGAAATTTAATGCTTTTATCCAGTCCGAATACCATACACACGGTTGCCCACGCATCGGCAGTGATGCAATCGTCGGCAATGATCGTGGCGCTTAACAAATCGGTTCGAACGGGATATCCCGTTTTGACATCAATGGTATGCGCATATTTAACTCCGTCGATCTCGAAAAAACGTCGATAATTTCCCGACGTCGCCAACGCCTTATTTTTCAATTGAACAATGGCTTGATAGGCCATTCCCGGCATTACTTTGTCGGCCGGTTTGTCGATACCGATACGCCAAACATTACCCGAAGCATTCACGCCGCGGGCAACGATTTCGCCGCCGATTTCCACCATGTAATTGCGACAACCCTTATCTTTCAAGAAATCGGCCACCACATCCACCGAATATCCTTTGGCACTGGCATTCACGTCGAGCATCACGCCGGGAGAATCTTTCACGACTTTATTGCCCGAAATGCGGACCTTGTTCATTCCCACATATTGCAACAAACTGTCAATTTTTTTACGATCCGTATCGGGAACATCGGATGTAAACCCGAATCCCCAAAAATTGACAATCGGAGCAATGGTAATGTCAAAAGCGCCGTCCGATGCTTTGTAAATTTCCGCGGATTTATTGAATACGGTGCGAAAATAATCATCGACAAGCGCGGTCGGATCATTTTGATTGATACGCGAAATCAAGGAATTGGGAATATAGGTAGACAACGAAGCGCTGAATTCGTGGAGCACTCGAACAATATCTTGTTCGTAATCGACTCCTTTCGGACTTTCGTAAGTGATTCGATAAGTAGTTCCTTCCGTATATCCTTGATAGGTGTAATATTGAGCCGGCTGACCACACGAAAAGAACAAACTTCCCGCAAAAGCCAATACCGAAATAACGGTTTTTTTCACGTAACGATGATTGATGAAGATTATATGTTGCCAAAAAGGCTTGCGCACATGTATCATGCGTGCAAGCCGGGAATGTGATTAATACTTGATCAATATCACAACAACGCGTTCAATTTATCCGCTAAAACGGCCTTGGTGGTCACGC
The DNA here is from genome assembly GCA_031551455.1 of Bacteroidales bacterium. Classification (GTDB taxonomy): domain Bacteria; phylum Bacteroidota; class Bacteroidia; order Bacteroidales; family UBA4181; genus JAIRLS01. Next base: position 19,578 of record JAVBNP010000012.1, read on the forward strand.
CGACTTGTTTGTCGACCACTTCGCCGTTCTTGAAGTATAAAAGCGTCGGAATATTACGGATACCGTATTTTGTCGCAATATCGTTGTTTTGCTCGATATCTACTTTACCCACCACCGCTTTTCCTTCGTATTCGGCGGCAATTTGTTCGACATAAGGCGCAATCATGCGACAAGGGCCGCACCATTCTGCCCAAAAATCAATAAGAACGGGTTTATCCGATTTTAAAACAACTTCTTCGAAGTTGCTTTCATTTATTACTGTTGCCATTTTATTGTTTATTTAGAATTTCCGAATTTGGCCTCGTACAGATACGAAAAACACCCGCTCCGCGGTATCGGTCAAATACCTCGCAACGAGCCGATCCCTTACGAATGACAAAGGTATAATTAAGTTGGCGGATGTCAAAAAAATTATTCTCTGACGACTATTTTCTCCACCGCAACCACTTTTTGTTTCTCAACAAAACGCAATAAGTATATTCCGCTTATGTCCGGAACATTAAACTCCATCTTTTGGTCGGTGATTTTAAATGTTTGAACCACTTTGCCCACCGTATTATACAAAAACAAGGTTAAATCCGTTCGATTACTCGGAATTTCGATGGTCAGAAGGCCGCCTTTGCTCACCGGATTGGGATAAGCCTTCAATTTTTCGTCGGAACGAATCTCCGCGATTAATTGCTGGGGTTGATCCGAATTATTTTTCAAGGTAAGAACGGTATGCGTATCATCCGCCCGGACGGAAAAAATATTCAAACAAAATACGCATATCACCATAACGAACAAGGAGTACAACTTCATCATAATCAATACATTTTTGCTTGTAAAAATAAAACTGCTCTACCGCTCACACTGAGCTTTCACAACGAATGAATACAATAATCAAGCCACATCAACTTCTTTTTGTACTTTTTATGGTTAAAAATTCTTAATTGCGGCATTTTTTTCGAAATCCGCATAACAATTTCAAATCTTTAGAGCCTGCTTAAAATTGATTGAAAAATAATGTTTGGCTAAAGCCGATATGATTTTACCCATTTATCGTCAACTAAAGTTGACGGCAATGATTTGATTTTTGATTCATTGTCGTTGACTTTAGTCAACGATTAAAAACAAGCCGGCGCAAGGGACTTTATACCAAGTCGCTATCAAAACGGATACCTAACAGGTTTTTGAAACCTGTTAGGTATTGCTTTTCACGATCAATTTTACGCAAATTTGATAGCGGTTTAGTATTAGCCAACCAACTCTTTTATAAAATTTAAAGCGGTTCCTTCGCTGTCGCAACCGTTTTTTGATTGCAAGGAAATGGTATTATTTTTGCAAAAAATCGAGGAATCAACAATTTATCCGAAAATCATTCAAACAAATCATCAAATAACCGATTGGTTACCAACCTCCAAAAAGGAAATTGAAGCGCGGGGTTGGGATGAATTGGACGTCATCCTGTTTTCCGGCGATGCGTACGTCGATCATCCGTCATTCGGTACGGCGGTGATCGGTCGAATATTGGAATCCGAAGGATTGCGGGTGGCTGTTGTGCCGCAACCCAATTGGCGTGACGATTTGCGTGATTTCAAAAAGCTGGGCATTCCTCGTCTGTTTTTCGGTATTTCGGGCGGCAGTATGGATAGTATGGTGAATCGGTACACCGCCGCCAAACGACTGCGCAGCGATGATGCATATACGGCAGGCAATACGGCAGGATTCCGTCCGGATTATGCCGTAACGGTATATTCGCAAATACTGAAAGATTTGTATCCCGACGTTCCGGTGATTATCGGCGGCATCGAAGCATCGTTGCGACGTTTGACACATTACGATTACTGGCAGGATGCTTTGAAAAAAAGCATTTTGTCCGAAAGCCGAGCCGATCTTTTGGTATACGGTCCAGGCGAACATGCAATCCTTTCGATTGCCCGCGAATTGAATGCCGGAAAAAAAACAACCGAATTAACCGAGCTGCCGCAAACGGCATACCTTATCGAAAATATTTCTTCGCGAACCGATACCGGAAAGCATGTTTTGTTACACGCTTATGAAGATTGCGTGAAAGACAAACGGAAATTTGCCGAAAATTTTTGCCGCATCGAAACGGAATCGAATAAAATGCATGCCGCGCGGTTAATCGAACCCGTCGAAGGCAAGTTTGTCGTGGTTAATCCGCCGGAATATCATCTCGACGAAAAGGATGCGGACTTGGCGTTCGATTTACCGTACACCCGTTTGCCGCATCCGCGTTACAAAGATAAGACCATCCCCGCTTTCGAGATGATCAAATTTTCGGTAAACATTCATCGCGGATGTTTCGGAGGTTGCAGTTTTTGTACCATTTCGGCACATCAAGGGAAATTTATCGCTTCCCGTTCCGAACAGTCCATTCTCGAGGAAGTAAATCAAATAACAAAGATGCCCGATTTCAAGGGCTACTTGTCGGATCTCGGCGGGCCGTCGGCCAACATGTTTCGCATGCGGGGACGCGATATCGATTTATGCGATAAATGCAGCCGCCATTCGTGCATCTACCCGAAAATATGCAAAAATCTCGACATCGATCACGCCTCGTTACTGTCCCTGTATCGTAAGGTGCGAAACATCGAGGGCATCAAAAAAGTTTTTATCGGCAGCGGCATTCGTTACGATTTATTCATGAACGCCGACGGTTTTTTCGGTCGTCGATATGCCGAATATTTCGACGAATTGTTGCAGCATCACGTGTCGGGCCGTCTCAAGGTAGCACCGGAACATACCTCGCCCGACGTTTTAAAAGCGATGCGCAAACCCGACTTCGGTATTTTCGTGAAGATGAAAGAAGCGTTTGATCGCATCAACCGCAGCAAAAATCTGCGGCAACAATTGATTCCGTATTTCATTTCCGGGCATCCCGGTTGCAGCGAAACGGATATGCGACGGTTATCGGAAGCCATGCGACAACTGCGTCTCGATCAATTGGAACAAGTGCAGGACTTCACTCCCACCCCGATGACGCTCTCGTCAGTAATGTTTTGGTGCGGATTCGACCCGTACACGGGAAAAGAAATGTACGTGGCCAAACGAAAGGAAGAGAAACAAAAACAAAAAGATTATTTTTTTAATCGAAAGCCGCAAAATTCGAAAACGACGGCAGGTTTTCAACCGCGGAAACGCGAAAAGTAGTCCTCCGTGATATGGATTTCACTTCGCCGGATAAACCTCTGAGGTCTCAAAGACCTCAGAGGTTTGGTCAATTATAATTTGTCCTTATTCATAGAAACTGTTTAAACAGTTTAAGTTGTCCCTCCGGGATGCCGATCTTAAAGGTTGTTTTTCTATCCCGAGGCGTTGCCGTCGGGCTAAATTAAATTAGCTTTTCAAGCTGACTCTTTTATGTATCTGACTGAACCGCAGTCTTGAAAGGACAAGCTCGCCGAAGGCAAAGTCCGGCTTATTTGGCTTCGCCGAGCTAAAGGTTCAGCCCGACGGCAACGCCTCGGGATACTGAATGGCATGGCCTCCGGTGCGCCGGAGGCGCAATTTAACCCGGGCGAAAGAATTTTAACAGCCTTTACATTTCACGGAATTTCTTAAAATCGTCCAATTTGCCGAACATGAGCAAAATATCCTTCTCCTGCAAGGTGGTTTGCTCATCAAACTTTTCCAAAAGTTTCTCCGTTTCGCGGGTAAGCCACAACAAATTTTTTTCCGTTACGGTACGCTTAATGGCTATGAGCAGAAGCGAAAAATTTTCGTCCACGTTGATTGCTTCCACCGTCTGTCCGACAAACAGTTTGGGAACGGGAACTTCCATGATGGCATGCGTATCGTCGACAATGTAGGATTTGGATACGCCCGACATCTCGATACGTGAAGCATACATTTCCGCATATTCCCGCTCGGGCATAATGATTTCGTCCACGCCGATGGCTTCCATTACGGTTTTATGAAGCGGTGATAATGCTCTTCCGATTAATCTCTTGACATTGTTCTGCTTCAACAAGGCAATAACATGAATCGACGTGCCGAAATCTTCGCCGATGGTTACAAAAACCGCATCCGTTTCTTTCAACGGCAATGCATTTAGGGCGCTCGGCTCCCGCGAATCCAAACAAATGGTTCCGGCAACGGATTGTTTTAAATCTTCCACTTTGTGAGGGTCCATGTCCACGCCGATTACCTCATGTCCCATCATGGTTAATCGTTCGGCCAAAACCGAACCGAAATTCCCCAAACCGATAACAATGTATTTCATGTTGATTGATTTTTTTGCGATTTTTATCCCACCATCACCGATTCTTTAGGATAAGCGTAATTCTTATCGACGTATCGTCGCGTCAAACCCGACAGAATCGTCAACGCACCGACCCTTCCGACGAACATGGTTGTCGCCAACACCGCCTTGCTGAACGGTCCGAGCGTGGGAGTGAGATCGAGCGTCAGTCCGACCGTTCCCAAGGCCGAAAAACATTCGAAAAACACGGCAATTAAATCGGCTTGAGGTTCCGCTGCGGCAATGCAACAACTGCTCAAGGTAATCCAAAGAACGGACAAGGCAATAACGGCAAAAGCGCGTTGAATCGTCATTTTTCCGATTTCTCGTCGGCCGATTTCCATTTTTTGTTTGCCGCGCGCCGCATTAACCACATTCATGCAGGCAATGGCAAAGGTGGTGGTTTTGACGCCGCCTCCGGTCGACATCGGCGAAGCTCCTATCCACATCAACGCCATGGTAATCATGATGGTTACCGGCGCCATGGCTGTCAAATTGACGGTATTAAATCCCGCCGTACGCGGTGTGACCGATCCGAAAAAGGCGGTGGCCATTTTTCCGGAAAATGAAAGCTCCCGCATGGTACGGTCATTTTCAAACACGAAAAACAACACGAATCCGACTACCAGCAATATCAAGGTCGTCATCAAAGCAATGCGGGTATTTATATGAATGATTTTGGTATGCGTATAACGTTTTTGTCGGCCAATGAACTGCATCCACTTATTGTGAAGGAAATGTCCGATCAATCGATAAAAATTCAAAATAATGGGAAAACCCAATCCGCCGAAAACAACCAACACGGCAACCATCGTATGCAAAAAATAATTGGTTGATACCATCGGATCGTGAAGATTACCGGATAACGTGGAAAAACCGGCATTGCAAAAACCCGAAACGGCATGAAAAACCGAAAAGAACACCTCTTCTCCGGTGCTCATTCCCATGGTGCCGCCGATGCTGTACCAAATCAGAAGAGCTCCGATCAGTTCGATACCGAGCGTGGTGAAAATGATATTAATTAGGGTTCGAAAAATACCGGACAACGCATCTTCGTTCAACATGTCTTTCAAAATCATGTTGTTTCGAAACGACGAATGCCCCATAAATGTTAATGCGAAAAAACTGGTAAACGTCATCACGCCGATGCCGCCTATTTGGATTAGTCCCATGATAATGCTTTGTCCCAAAAGCGTATACGTCGACGAAATGTCCGCGACGGTCAGTCCAGTGACGCATACCGAACTGGTGGCGGTGAACAAAGCGTCGATAAACGATACGGGCGCAACGGCAGATCGAGGCAACATCAACATCCCGGTACCCAAGGCGATAATCATCAAAAAGCTGTACGCAAACAACAATCCCGGCGGGACGTGTCGATTCATGATCCCGTAGAATCGTTTGGATATCTCAAGTATGCTCAAAAAAAGCAGCAGAATGTAGATGACCGCATGCGAACGAAAAATCCGGACAAAAAGGGATGCATCCGGCAAAAGATGCGGGTGTTGTGCATATACCGACAAAACAACGAGCAACAGCAAGTAAATGCCGATATCGACCCAACGACCTTTTTCTTTAAATATTTCCCGAAATCTGAAAATGAATCGAATGGTGTACAGAATAAAAAAGACGGTCAGTATACCGTGATAGTAAACGTGTACCCTCGTTTGTTCCCCGTCGGTTAAATCGAATCCCAATTCGTAAATAATCAGCAAAACGGCAGACAAACTTAACAGTAACATGACCGTATGCGCCAAAAACAACAATACTTTGCTCAGCCGCAAAAACAGAAGTTTGGCTCTAATCCAATATTGAGCGATCGGAAACATGTCGGAAGCGTATTAACGGTACAGTTACGGAAGTACTACACTTGCACAACACCGGCCGAAAGTAAATGTTCAAAAAATAAAAAGCCCGTTTCGCGGGCTAAATAATGACGTCGTACATTGCAGTCAAGAAATATGAATCGGTCGCAACATTCGGTTATTGGTTACGTTCTCTTTTTCACCAATACCTTTAATCCCCGGGGAACGATTTTTATTTTCAGTTTTTTCCCCATGACCAAAGGTTCACCGTCCAAATGAATTTCGCCTCCGTGTTTTCTTTTCAGTACGATTTCCTCTCCTTTAATCATTTGATAGTAACGGCTTTTATGAATGCGTTTGCTGACCAATCGTACGGCAAGTTGGGCGCCCAACAATTTCGGGAACGGACGTACAATGCACACATCCAACTCGCCGTCGGTAATATCCGCATAAGGTGATATATAGCCGCTGTTGCCGTATTGTGCGGAATTGGCAACCGTAACCACCATGGCCCGCGTTTTAAGCTTCTGCCCGTCTATTTTTAATTTGTATTTTTGGGAACGATAGGTTAAAAATTCCCGTGCAATAATCGACATGTACGTCATAAATCCGCGTTTTTTGCTTTGCGCGAAAGCGCTGCTGATATGTGCATCGAAACCCGCGCCAAACGTACAGAAAAATGGTTTTTCGTTGACTGTACCGTAGTCGATGCTTATCGTTTCGGCTTCGTTAATCAGTTTCAACGCCTCGGTCAATTGAAGCGGTATTTGCAGATGTCTTGCCAAACCGTTACCCGAACCGCACGGTACGATACCCATCGTCGCGGGACCATCGCGCAACGCCACGGCCACTTCATTTACGGTTCCATCACCTCCCACGGCCACAATATACGGAATGCCTTCATCCGCTTGTTGACGCGCCAACTCGGATGCATGCCCGCGGCGTTCCGTAAAAAAAATGCGCACATCGAAACGGGTTTCATCAACGGTTTGACGGATAATCTCCGGCCACGAACTTTTCTTTCGCGTACCCGATATCGGGTTGATAATAAAACTGATTTTTTCTTTAATCGGTGGTTCCGAAATATTCGATATCATTTTTTCAACCATAAATCGTTACCGCTTCGAAAACATTCGAAATAACGTAAAATATTTTGTTGATGAATATTTTGTCGCAAAGTAAATGCCGGATTTGATCGGCTTATCGCTTGCTCAAATCCGGCATAATACGAATCAATGTCATTTTAGTCTCCAAATCATCCGCCCGTAGCGCTGAATCCGCCCACTCGCGATTTTTTCGGATTCACGCACATCACCGGTATGTGCGCACTGTTGGTAATAATATCTTGTTCCGAAGTTCCCAAAACAAAGTCGGCAATCGAAATACCTTTTGTTGTGGTAATTAAAATCAAATCGGCTCCGATTTCGTCGGCAAACTGCAATGATTCCTTCGCAAACGATTCGTCGCCTTTTGCTGTGGTTACTTCATACGGAATGTCTTTCGAACGCAAAAACTTCTCGGTGAATACCAAATTGGTTCTTGTGCCCTGTTCGATTTTTCTATCTTTTGACGGTTCGGCTCTGAAAATATATACTTTCGAGTTAAACAACTTGGCAATGTAATAAGCCCATCCTATTTTTTCGCGATTTTCTTTTTTGAAATCAACCGGGAAAGCGATTTTCTCGACGGCATCCCTTTTCGGATGTTCCTGTACCACGATAATCGGCACCTTGGATGTAACAAGTACTTTTAACGCCCAACTGCCGGTGAGTTTTTGCATACCTCTGATACCATGCGTTCCCATAACAACCAAACCGGCGTCTATTTCGGAAACCGTTTCTCCGATGGTGGAAAAAATGGAACCTTCCCGGACAATTCCCGTAACGTTGATACCGAAATCTTTGGATGCTTTATCTGCTTCGATTTCCACTTTGGCTGTAGCTTCCGATATTTCGGATGCTTTTTTGACGATATGTACCAGTACCATGCCGGTATTCGTAAGCCGTGCAAACTTCACCGCCGATTCAATTGCATATTGCGCCACGACAGTAAAATCTGTCGGGATTAAAATTGGTTTGGATTGGTTTTCCATGAAATTGTGTTTTTATATTAGCATTGGATCAATAAAAGCAATATCTTTGAGCGTTTTTTAACGTTTATGAGTCTTTTTAAGATTTTTTACAAAAGTAAGATTTTTTTTCTTTCCCTCTATTTTATCTGTAATATTCCTTTACCGGAAATACTTGCGGCCGAGGAATCGGGAACAAGTACGATTTTATCCGCCGATAAACAAGAATTTTCTTCCTCACTCCGGGCAGCGTTAACTTTAAACAATTCTTCATCGAAAATTAATGCGACCAAAGATAGTATTTTATTCATCTTCGAATCGCAAAAAAAACCGGATAAAGATATTAAATACTCTTTTAAAATAGAACACGGCTCTGCACCTGACAGACAACAAGCTAACACACAATCAAATGAGTGGTCGGAATGGTCCGACCGAAACACAAAAAAGTATCTTCTTGTTCCCGGGCATTATACAATACTCGTTAAAACAAAATCGGCCGATGAAGCGGAAATTCCGGCCGGAAACTTTTCGATTACCGTTGTCGGCAAATCCCGAATCGGTTCCGAATGGTTGATCATTGCACCGGCAACACTTATTGTCGGTATTTTGGGTTTTCTGATCGGAAGAACAAGGGAAAGAAAATCGATTGCTCATTCCCCGGCATCGACAAACGTTATGAAACAAAACAATTCCGGAGCAATAAAGTTTGTCTCGAAAGAAGAATATGCAGATTTCGGTGAAAGCGGAAAACCGTTCTTTCAAAAATTCGATTTGGTAACGGTATTGTTTGCCGATATTGAAGGATTTTCGGAAATTACCGACAGCATGGAACCCGAAATGTTGTTGGATGCGTTGAACAGCTTCTTTTTTTATTTCGATACCGTCGTCGATCGTTATCGAATCGAAAAAATAAAAACCATGGGCGACGCCTACATGTGTGCCGGAGGCATTCCGCAAAAAAACAAAACCAACCCGATTGAGGTTGTTCTTGCGGCCTTGGAAGTTCAAAACCATCTCGGCCGATTGCGCAAACAGAATCCGAATATTTGGTCGGTCAGAATCGGTATTCACACCGGACAAGTGATGGCCGGAATGCTCGGACATAAAAAACTTTCGTTCGATATTTGGGGACACACCGTAAATGCGGCGGCCCGATTGGAATCATCGTGTGCGGCGGGACAAATTAACATTGCGGAAACGACATACGAAGCGGTGAAAGCATTTTTCGACTGCGAGTACGGAGGAAAAATGTCACCCGATTCGAACGAGGTGTCGTACCTCGTAAAAGGACTGAAACCGCAATTTGCCGAAAAAAACGCCGACGGAGAAATCGTGCCCAATCATACGTTTTGGGTGCAAGTGCAATTGATTCGGCTTGAAGACCTCGAAGAACATGTACGAAACGACATCAACGGCGGAGCTTTTGATTTGCCTTTTCACAATTTCAAACACACGCGCGACGTATATGAACAGGTTGAATTGCTCGGCCAATCCGAAGGTGTTGCGGATGAAGATCTGTTGCTTTTAAAAACGGCCGCCTTGTTTCACGACATCGGCTACACCGTTACATGCGACGATGCACCGGCCGAAAGCGAAAGAATTGCACGAGAAACGCTTCCGCTCTTTTATTACGATCGGCAACAAATCGATGCCGTATGCCGTTTGATGAAAGCGTCCCATTATGAATCGGTACCGACCAATGTTTCGGAACAAATCATACACGACGCCAATTTAATGTATTATGGTCGAGCGGATTTCGTTACCTGCATGATGAATTTGTTTCGCGAACAGCGGGAACACCAATCGTTCGAGGTTAAAACCGAATGGCTGAAAGCCCAGATCGACCGTTTGTCCAAACACCGATTTTACACGCGGGCGGCGGAAAAATTCGTTTCGGTTCCCGTAACGAAACAGATTGCCGACACCGAAGAATTGTTGACCGATAAAAACATCACGTAATTGCCGGATTCGATTTTTTCGAAAAGAGGCTGTTTAACAAGTCTGTTTCGGCGCATCATTGCGAGTGGGTTATAAAAATATCAAACAACCGGGAATGACAATAAAAGCGCGTCACTGCGAGCGATAGCGAAGCAGTCTCAAAGATTGCTTCATCACTCGTACCTCGACATTCGCAATGACATGCTAATCAAATTTATACGCCTTTTTGTCATTGGTAGTGATAGCAAAGCAACCGTAGCAAAACAGAGCTCGAGGAAGTCTATCTTTTTGATTATTATGAGATTGTTTCGTCGTTCCTCCCCACAATGACGTTCATCTTTGACTTTTTGAGCCGCTATCGCATTTTACGATAAATAACTACTTTTGCGGCATTCAACAATCCGAAATTTACCATTATGGATATTATCCCCGCCATCGATCTGATTGACGGTAAATGCGTTCGCTTAACGCAAGGCGATTATGCCCAAAAAATTGTTTATAACGAAGATCCTTTGGAAGTTGCCAAAAGTTTCGAAGATGCGGGCATTCGTCGGCTGCATTTGGTTGATCTCGACGGAGCAAAAGCCCAACACATCGTTAATCACGAAGTATTGCACCGCATTGCCGTCGGCACCTCCCTAATCATCGATTTTGGCGGAGGTCTCAAAACAGATGACGATCTTCACATCGCATTCGAAAACGGTGCGTCCATGATCACGGGTGGCAGCATTGCCGTGAAAGATCCCGAAACGTTCGTCCGATGGATCAAAGATTACGGCGCGGACAAAATTATCCTCGGCGCCGACGCCAAAGACGGGCTGATTGCCGTCAGCGGATGGACGGAATCGGCATCGCTCGAGCTTGCTTCGTTTATCGGCGATTACCGCGCCAAAGGAATCACCAAAGTTATTTGCACGGACATCGGTCGCGACGGAATGATGGCGGGACCGGCCGTTGATCTTTATCGAGATCTTTTGACGCAATTTCCGGGATTATACTTGGTTGCCAGCGGCGGCGTGAGTTGTTCGGCCGATCTTTTTGCTTTACGGGAAGCCGGAATTCCGGCGGCAATTGTCGGGAAAGCGCTTTACGAAGGAAAAATCCGTTTAACCGATTTGGCCCGTATCATGTAGTTTTTCGATCGGCAACCGTTTCATCGACGATACCGAGTACCAATGCGGCATTGCATCCGCCGAAACCCGACGCCGTTTTCAGAATACGTCGAAGCGGCGCATTTCTTGTTTCGGTGACAATATTCAACGGTTCTGATGTTCCGAGCGATTCGAAACCGAGCGTGCGAAACAATAATTGTTGTTTCAACGATTGTATCGCCGTAACGATTTCCATCAAACCCGCCGCACCCAACGTATGTCCCCAATATCCTTTGAGTCCGTAAACGGGAGTATTCGACAAACCGACCGTTCGGAATGTTTGCGATTCCATTTCGTCGTTGTATAATGTTGCCGTTCCGTGCGCGCACACGGCATCGATGTCCGCAGCACCAATTCCCGAATGTTCGAGCGCCTGTTCGATGGCAAGGCTTAACCCCGTTCCCGTGCGATCGGGCGCCGAAATATGAACGGCATCGTTGGTGCTTGCTCCTCCCGAAACAATGATCGAATTTTCCGTTTTCTTCGGATCGGGCCGACAGCCCAACACAATCGTGGCGCAACCTTCGCCCAACGTCAATCCGTCACGGGCGGCATCGTACGGTCGACAATGATTGTTGCTCAAAGCCCGTAACGACTCAAAACCCGAAACGACAAAACGAGAAACGATATCACCGCCCGTAACGACGGCATGATCGTACAATCCGCCGCGCAACATGCGAGCCGCCGTTTCAACGGCCAAAACTCCCGATATACATGCATTCGAAACAACAACGGCCGGAACGGGATTGCCGTAATAACGGCGTATCCGCTCTCCCGCTTCCCAAAGCATCGGTTGAAGATTCGACGGATTATTCGTCGACAATTCGTCAATGTTTCCTTTGGTGGTGGAAATCACAAACACGCATCGACCGGCGGTAACATCGATCCCGGAACCGGTCAACGCATCGTTTACGGAAAGGAGCATCATCTGTTCCAAACGGGTAAACCGACGAGGAATCGAAGTCGCATCCGCTCGTTCATTCAGTTCGGTATCATCTGTCAAAGCGAAAGGGAGTACACGATCCGAAAATCGACCGACATTCACGTAATCGATCCCCGATCGACCGTTTCGGATGTTGCGGACATTTTCGGCCGTGGAAAAGCCCAACGAGCCGACAATGTTATCGGAAATCGCATAAACGGATCCGGTGTGTTTTTTCGTTACGCAAGGTTCCATTTCTTTTTCCATTCAATGAAAAAATCGGGAGCGTACAGTTCCAATTCGTTTTTTTGATTCAGAAAAACCTGCATGCTGAATGCTTCCATCGCAAGCGCTCCGTCGCTTTCGCGAAAAACGGAATATTCAAACAATATTTTTGCCGCGTCGCTGTTGACAAATCGGGTTTCGACAATTGCCGAATCGCCGTAACGCAAAGGAAGTTTATAATCGCAATTCAATTTAACCAACGGTATCGAATAACCATGCGAACAAACATCCGCATATCCGATTCCGAAATGTTTGCCGAAAGATTCCCTTCCGTCTTCCAAATATTTTATGTACGATCCGTGCCAAACAATCTGCATTGAGTCGACTTCACAGAATCTGACTTTAATGATTTGTCTATCAAATAAGTGTGCCAATTTGTTTTGCGAATCGAATATTTTATGATCCATTATTTAAAAAAATACAAATGTAATTATTCGATTAAATCGAACAATTTCCCGACTTCGTTGTACTATGGTTAATTTTATTTTTTTAACAGATATAAAAGATACTATTTTTTGATGAACACATATTTTTTTTAGACAAAAATTCTTTTTCATTCGATGTTTGTTTGCATGGAATTTGCTTATTACAAAAAATAGTATTATCAATAATCTGATGGTTAACACGGTAACCTAATTTGATAAAAAAGTATTACCATCGGATTTAAGGTAAAAAATCGGACATAACATAAAATAATTTGATCATGACAACTTCCGAATTTAGTAATCAGTTGATAAGCCTCGAAGAAAAGTTAAACCGTTTTGCTTTACGATTGACCGCAGATAAAGATAATGCCAAAGATTTGCTGCAGGATACTTTCTTAAAAGCGCTTGCTTATCGCGAACAATTTGAAGATTCCACCAACTTGAAAGCATGGACTTATACGATCATGAAGAATACGTTTATCAATAATTATCGTAAAAGTTCAAGGCAAAATACCACCTTCGATAACACCAAAGATTTATTTTTCCTCAGTCAGAATAAAGACACGTTCAATGTGGAACCCGATTCGGTTTTCCGGGAAAAAGAAATCAATAAAGCCATCGAATGTTTGGATGACGAATTTAAAGTTCCTTTCAGAATGCATACGCAAGGTTATAAATACAAAGAGATCGCCGATATTTTGGGACTTAAAATCGGAACGGTCAAAAGCAGAATATTTTTCACCCGCAAAAAGTTATCGGATATTTTGTACGATTACAATTAATCCGACGGATCATCAACGGGTCAAAAGCGCGTAAAAGCATGCTTTTCGTTAAAAACGGCAACAATTACCATAACGAGAAGCATGCTTTTTTTGTGAAACACAAAATTATTACCGATATATTTTGCATTCCTTCGACAAAAATCTTATCTTCGCAACAGAAAGCCGAAAATTCGGCCAACAACATAAAATCATTCGATCATGACGGCATCGGAATTCAACAGTCGGTTGATTGATCTCAAGGAGATGCTGAACCGTTTTGCATTGCGGTTGACTGCGCATAAAGACGATGCCGAAGATTTGCTGCAGGATACTTTTTTGAAAGCGCTTGCATATCGCAATCAATTTGAAGATTCCTCCAATCTGAAAGCATGGGCCTGTGCGATCATGAAAAATACATATATCAACAATTACCGCAAAAATTCACGACAAAACACCACATTTGACAATACCAAGGATTTGTTCCTTCTCAGCCAAAATAGAGATACATCCAACGTGGAACCCGATTCGGCATACAGAGAAAAAGAAATCAACAAAGCCATCGAGCGTTTGGATAATGAATTTAAGGTACCGTTCAAAATGCACATGCAAGGGTATAAATACAAAGAAATAGCCGAAATATTGGGAATTAAAATCGGAACGGTTAAAAGCAGAATATCCTCCACGCGCGATAAATTATCGAGTATTTTGGACGGATACGACCAACCCGACTAAATGTCGCATATCGAAAAAGTGCGTTTTTCGATATCACAAACCTTCCCCGCGAACTTTGTAAATTGCCGCCAAAGTCGTACCTTCGCATCTCAATCACATCGTAAAAGCGAAACTCATGAAAAAACAGTTCCGAATCCTTGGTTTTATATTGATTTGTATCGTATTATCGTTGCCTGTTACCGCACAATCGGGCAACGTATCGCCCGAAAAAATGAAACAAGTTTACGAAGAAATCAAAACTCCGTACAAGTACGGCTTGGTTCTGGTACCGGAAGGCACATCAACAATGGTCGATTGTCCGAGCGTTTTTCGATACAAAAAGGCGTGGTACATGACATACCTCACATTCGACGGAAAAGGATACGAAACCCGGATTGCCAAAAGCGATGATTTGTTGCATTGGAAAGACTTGGGAAAAATTTTGTCGTTCACGACCGATACTTGGGATGCAAACCAAAAAGCGGGTTACATTGCTTTACAGGATTATAAATGGGGCGGCAGTTACGAAGTGGAAAAATACAACGGAAAATACTGGATGTCGTATCTGGGCGGTGCGAAAGAAGGCTATGAAGCCGGCATGTTGGGCATCGGCATGGCCAACACGAAAAAATTGGTTGATCCCGAAGAATGGGTTCGCTTGGCTCGACCGGTGATATTTCCCACCGACGGTGATGCTCGATGGTACGATGACGTTACCATTTACAAGAGTTCCATCATACACGACAAGAAAAAAACGTTGGGACATCCGTTTGTGATGTATTACAACGGCAACGGCAAAGACAAGGTGGAACGAATCGCCATGGCGGTATCCGACGATATGGAACACTGGAAACGATACGGTTCGGAACCGGTGATGGATCACCAAAAGGGGATCACGGGCGACGCGGTAATCGCCAAAATGGACGATTTATGGGTTATGTTTTATTTCGGCGCTTTTTGGAAACCGGGTGCTTTCGATCGTTTTGCCTGTTCCTACGATTTGGTCAACTGGACAGATTGGGACGGAGACGATTTGATCAGCCCGTCGGAACCGTATGACGCCAAATTTGCACACAAGCCGTTTGTGCTGAAACACAACGGTATCGTATACCACTTCTATTGTGCGGTTGACCAACAAAACCATCGGGGAATAGCGGTGGCAACTTCCAAAGATTTGGGAAAAAGCACGCTCCGATTTTCCGAATGAGGTACAATGATGTAATCGACCCGTAAAAAGGTCGGTATCACTTTAACTCCTTCGGATAGCACAAAAAATATTTCTCTACGGGTTTCGACATTCCGAACAGGTTGTCTAAATCGGATGCTACGGTAATATCGACAGGTTGACCTTTTTGCATGACAAGGATGCTTTCGTCGGTTTTGTTGCTGTCGTATGCATGATTGGATAATTTGCCCGAACGAACGAAATAATCGGCATCGGATTCGTTCAACCCGTAAGCGGCGATTGTTCTTTTTCGGAAATCATCGATGCGATCGCAAGCAAACAGTTCGTTTTGCATCTCAATGCGAAATAACCGTCGATTGACCAAATTGGTTGCCAAACGCGATAAAACGGGATCGTCATGTGTCATCCACATTTTGACGGCAATCGAAATGTCGTCGTCATCCAGTTTTGCATAATGCGCCAGTACTTCCGAAAGATTTTGTTCCATGCAAGCCGAGGAAAAATCGCGGAGAAAATACAATAAATCGGGCGTTGCAAACAGATGCCGGCCCGACGCGAGAAGCTCTTTGGCTCTCCGCAAAATACTCAACAACAACTGATCGGCTGCGATCACCGTTTTGTGCAAATACACCTGCCAATACATCAACCGCCGCGCCAACAAAAACTTTTCGATGGAGTAAATACCTTTCGCTTCAATCACCAATTCGTCCCGATAAACATGCAACATTTTGATGATTCGGTCGGATCCGATAATACCCTCGGTAACGCCCGTAAAAAAGCTGTCGCGACGCAGATAATCGAGCCTGTCCATATCCAGTTGCCCGGATACCAATTGACACAAAAACTTTTTCGGATATTCTTTTCGGAAAACGGCAATTGCCGCATCCAATTTTCCGTCAAACTCCCGGTTCAATTGCTGCATGAAAAACAGCGAAAGCGTTTCGTGCGACACATTTTCAACCATCGTTCGTTCCAACGCATGCGAATACGGACCGTGGCCGATATCGTGCAACAAAATGGCGATCGAAGCGGCTTCCGCCTCCGGTTCGGTAATGTCGAGACCTTTGGCCCGCAACGTGGCAACGGCCTCTTCCATTAAATACATCGCCCCCAAGGCGTGCTGAAAACGGGTATGGTTGGCTCCGGGATATACCAAATTGGTGAGTCCGAGTTGTTTGATGCGTCGCAATCGCTGAAAATACGGATGCTCCATCAAATCGTACACGATCGGATAAGATATATTGATGAACCCGTATACCGGGTCGTTAACTATTTTTCGTTTGTTGTCGAACTGCATGAAACTATTTTGATAATAATCGCAAAGTTAGCGATTTTTCGGCAGATCGGACGGTTTTTATGAGCCTTTCATATCTCTATTTTAGTTTCTCCAATATCCGATTCCGACCTACAACAAGTTCACCATTTTTACCGGTTCCAATTCTCCAATTGCCTCGATGATACTGTCGATGGGTAGATTTTCTTTGTACGTAATCGTAAAATTCATTTCGGTGGTCACTTTTACGTAGCTGTGGTGAATATCCACGTTCATCACGGTTAGCGGATAAGATTTCAAAATGGCCAAAATACTGTCGGAAGTCACGGCTCGGCTTTCGGTAATCACCGACAACACTTTGGTAATGCGATCGGGAATAATTCGCTTCTCGAATCGTTCCAACACAATCAAAGCCATCAACATCAAGAAAGCGGCGATTCCGGAAATAATATACAATCCCGCACCCACACCCATTCCGATGGCCGAAATCAACCAAATGGAAGCAGCGGTGGTCAGTCCGCGAACATTGGATCCGATTTTGATGATGGCCCCCGCGCCCAAAAAACCGATACCTGTAATGATCTGTGCGGCAATCCGTCCCGGATCACCGTTTTTAAAATCAACGTATTCCTGCGGAATATAGATCGAAAGCATCATTAACAAGGTAGCGCCCAAACAAATCAGGATGTGTGTTCGAAACCCCGCGGGCTGCAATCGCCAACGACGCTCCAATCCAACAATCCCACCTATCAAAAAACTGACTAACAACCGAAAAGTTGCCGTTGTCGTATTTATTTCCGTCGAATATAACGCTTCGTGAAGCCAAGTTGCCATTGCTTTTACAAGATGATGCGATTAATAAGTCCCATTTTTAACAAAAGTAGCATATTTTATAAACGAAAAAGAGTCGAAAATAAAAAACTTAACAATTTCTTAACGTTGAACCGAGATGAAGCATCTATTTTTGCAGGGTAATATGCACCATATGGATACATACGTTATTCTTGTCGCCGTCTTATTGCTCTTTGCATTTTTCGACCTTGTGGTGGGGGTCAGCAACGATGCATCCAACTTCCTAAACTCGGCCATCGGTTCAAAGGTGGCTTCGTTTCGCACCATCATGATTTTTGCCTGTTTGGGAGTCGTCATCGGTGCCACTTTTTCGAGCGGCATGATGGATATTGCACGAAACGGATTGTTCAACCCCGACAAATTTTATTTCAGCGAGATTATTTGGATATTCGTCGGCGTCATGGTTGCCGACGTGCTGTTGCTCGACATTTTCAATGGTTTGGGATTGCCTACTTCTACCACGGTATCCATTGTATTCGACTTATTGGGTGCGTCGCTTGCCATGGCATTGTACAAACTTTCGAAATCGAACGGAGGTTTCGCCGAATTGGGCAATTACATCAACACCGAAAAAGCGTTGGCCATTATCAGCGGTATTCTTATATCGGTGGTGGTAGCTTTTCTTGCGGGGATCATCGTCCAATGGATCGTGCGGGTTGTTTTTTCGTTCGATTATCGCAAGTCGTATAAATACTTCGGAGCCGTTTTCGGAGGTATTGCCATCACGGCCATCGTGTATTTTATGATCATGAAAGGAGCCAAAGGTGCTTCGTTCATGAAACCCGAATATCTCCAATGGATTACCGAACATCATTGGCAATTATTACTCGGCAATTTTGTTTGTTGGACTATCCTTTTGCAATCGTTGATGTGGACGTTGAAAACCAATGTGCTGAAAGTTGTCATTTTGGTGGGAACCTTTGCTTTGGCGATGGCTTTTGCGGGCAATGATTTGGTGAATTTCATCGGTGTACCCTTGGCGGGATTGGAATCGTACAAATTGTATGCGGATTCGGGCGTTGCCGATAACAGTTTAATGATGGGCGCGCTAAAAGACCCCGTCAGCACCCCTACCGTCTTCTTGCTGATTGCCGGTATCATCATGGCCGGAACATTGGTATTTTCGCGCCGTGCCCGAAAAGTAATCGATACCACCGTCAACCTGAGTCGTCAAGACGCGGGCGAAGAACAATTCGATTCGACGTTGCTTGCCCGTTCGTTGGTACGCGGTTCGTTGAATGTTTCCGGATTTTTCGAAAGTATTGTTCCCAAAAGGTGGCAGAAAAGAATCGATCGGCGTTTTCGCCAAAGACAAACCGATGAGGATGTTGCTTTCGATCAAGTACGAGCATCGGTCAATTTGGTGGTTGCCAGTATCTTGATTGCTTCGGCAACGTCATTGAAACTACCGCTTTCCACCACTTACGTTACCTTCATGGTAGCGATGGGCAGTTCGCTGGCCGATCGCGCATGGGATCGTGAAACGGCCGTATATCGAATCACCGGAGTGATCACCGTCATCGGCGGTTGGTTTATTACCGCCGTATCGGCCTTAACCTTATCCTGCTTGATAACATTCCTTCTCGTTTGGGGAAAATGGATCGCTTTTGCCGGATGCGTTCTCGTGGTGGGGTATTTCATGTTCCGTTCATTATTCCTTTCCGAGAAGGAAGAAAAAGAAAAGGAAAAAAAGAAAAAGAAAAACACCGCTTTATTGAGCGCCAAGTCGGTTACTTCGTCGCGTGTTTTCGAAAGTTGCAACGAACAAATCGTATCATCAACCATATCGGCTTCCAAGCTCTACTATCTTACACTCAACAACTTCTTGGACGGTAGACGCAGAGCGTTAAAAAACCTGCACGATGATGTGTATGAGCTGAGCAAACAAACCAAAGATCTTAAGAATACTTCGTATAAAGTAATCGCCAAATTACAAGGCGACGTAGCCGAATCGGGTCAATTTTACGTGCAGGTGGTCGATGCGGCCCGAGAGACAGCCAATAGCGTGTTGTACATTTATAAACCGGCATTCGAATACATCGATAATAATCATACACCATTTTCGCCCGTACAGGTAGAAGAACTCACCGAACTGAACGACGAAATGTCGGCGTTTTTCAACATGATTTTGCACACGTTGAAGAACCGCAAATACGAAAATTCTTCGGAAGAAATACGAAAACGGAAAGTGAGCGTACTTGCCTTGATCGACATCCTGCAACGTAAACAGTTGAAACGAATCAAAAAACAGGAAGTTTCGACACGCAACAGTGTGCTTTATCTTAACATATTGACGGAGACCAAGAATTTAACGCTATTTTCGGTAAGTTTGGTCAAATCGAACCGTCATTTCTACGATTTGGTATCGAACAAACGATAAAAGAGGGAAAAAATATCGTTCGGGTATTTGCGAAATAAAAAAAGCTGTTTACCTTTGCACCGTCAAAAAATAAGGTGCCATAGCTCAGTTGGTAGAGCAACGGACTGAAAATCCGTGTGTCCCTAGTTCGATTCTTGGTGGCACCACTTTTAAAAATCATAAAATCCTTGAAGTGTTCAATTTCAAGGATTTTTCTTTTTTCGGAAATCACACTTTCTATGAAACCAGATAATTTTTAGCATCAACAAACCAAGATGATGGTTTTGTTGAGAAGGAGTTATTGTTATGCAACATTTAAATATTATCTCCTTATCTTTGTGAAAAATCGGTTTCAAATGGGGGTTAAAACTTTCAACGTAAAATGTAAAGATCTTATTAAACTATTTTTGTATCCGCAAGAAGTCTCTGATTTTCCATATAACAAAGTGATAAAAACTATAGCGGTCTCTGACCATCATAAAGATCTTCACCTTTTTAATAAAATTATTCCGTGGAATGGTTGGATATTTAGAGGACATATGTCTTCTTCATGGACGCTAAGTTCAACATTGGAACGTAATTTAAATCTATTCAACATAGAGAAGAATCAATATTTTAAAAAAGAACAAGCTTTATTACGTGAATTTCAACGTTCATATTATCAGTATTCATCACATATTCCCGATGGAGACGATTATTATGAATGGATTTCAATAATGCAACATTTAGGGGCACCTACGCGATTTGTGGATTTTACTTACTCTCCATTTGTTGCTATTTTTTTGCTGTAGAAGGTCTTGACTTCACTATTCCTTGCGAATTTGTATTGTGGGCCATTGATAAAATATGGTTAGAACATAAATATAAGAAATTCCTTCCTGAAGAAATTAATGAGTTATATGAGGATGACCCTTTAGGCAAATCACTTAAGATTCAATCTAAAATCATTCAGAACATTAATAAGTTTAGTACCATTATTAATATAAATCCTTTTTACCTGAATGAAAGATTGTTAATACAACAAGGCTTGTTCCTATTTTCATCTAATTTTGAAATAACTATGGAACATATATTAAATGTAATGATGGAAAAAGATGATGGAAAAAGATGATGAAAAGAATAAAGCAATTAAACTAAAAATCAGTTATAAACCAGAAGATATTCGGGAAATACTATTCTTTTTGGAAAAGGTTAATATTAATAGACGAACATTATTTCCAGGATTGGATGGATTTGCTACATCATTAAAATTGAAAAGTGCAATATCTTGGTTAACACCTTTTATTAAGACAACAAAAAACAAAATTTAATAAATATTGCCCTTTTCATCTGCTACAAGTATAAAGTCAAATCACATTTCTATTTAAAATTGACTCTTTTTGATTTACTGCGATAATTATTGTTTGTAATCTTCAAACACAACTCAATATATTCCCATAAATTTTCAGTCTAACAAAATTATTATATAATATAGACCCTAAAAAACCATTGATCATACAAGACATCAAATTAAAAATTGTCCTTAAGACAATAAATCTAAAAGATATAATCCCTATTTGTAAAATTATTTTTTCTTAAAGCGTTTTGGATCATCATTTTTAGCAGTTTGCAACTATTTTCGATGGGATTTCAGTTTTAGCAGACGAGTCTTAACGTAGTAATGCTCCACTTTTACAAAATATTTTATTTCTATTATGCAGCAAATTTGCTGCATAATAGAAATAAAAGCAAGGATTTTGTTTTGTTATAAAACAAAATACACATATACAAATTACTTTAACTCAACACTTAAGCGGCATCTTGTGCTTAAGATACTTAAAGAAAGTAAACCGAATGAAAATTCAGTTACCGAGGAATTCTCGATAACTGCTTCGGATGGCAAAATCCACAAAACCAAATGACCTCGAAAATTCAATCTGTTACCTATATTGGTTTAATTGTTCATTCTTCCATCGCGCACAGATAACGGCTTCAATACTGCCTTAGCAAATAAACATTCACAAAAGTTCAAGGTCTTTACAAAGAGGCTAAATATCCGCTATCTATACAAACCCCAAACTTCTGTCTACAAAACAAGGCGGTTTGTCTAAAAACTTCAAAGAATACCCATTCGGTCTGTTCTTTTGCGGAAACTTTAATCGTAAAGAAAATGAATGAAACAAAAATTTTTGCTAAGGTAATCGGATGCGTTCTTTGCTTTTTAACCGTATCCTTCCATTTATCCGCACAAACTTCCGGCGATCAACTAACTGGCGTCATACGGGGAATCATAATCGATCATGCGTCGGCTGCTCCGTTGCCTTATGTAACAATAAGTTTGGTCGATATGCCCGGAAAAGGAACCGTTACCAGTGAAACCGGAGAATTTGCGTTGTCCGGTATTCTTTTGGGGCGGCATACGCTCAGAACAAGTTTTGTGGGATACGAACCCAACACCGTTTATGAAATATTGTTAACCTCAGCCAAAGAAGTATATCTCGAGATATCGTTAAAAGAGAATGTTTTGGAGTTGGATGAAGTAGTCATTACAACTCAAAAAGACAAATCGCAACCACTGAACAAAATGGCATTATTGGGAGCACACATGCTCAGTGTGGAGGAGGCAAGCCGGTTCGCGGGAGGGTTAGATGATCCCGCGAGGTTGGTGAGTTCGTTTGCGGGTGTTTCGCCAGGCGTATCGACCAACGGTATCTCGGTTCACGGCAATGCGCCGAGTTTACTCCAATGGCGTTTGGAAGGTGTGGAGATTCCCAATCCCAATCATTTTGCCGATGTTTCAACGTTGGGCGGCGGCGTATTGTCATCGCTCAGCGGAAACGTATTGGGAAACTCGGACTTTTTCACGGGAGCTTTCCCCGCGGAGTACAGTAATGCCGTATCGGGCGTATTCGACATGAAGTTGAGGAACGGGAACAATCGAAATTTTGAACACACTTTCCAAGCCGGCGTATTGGGATTGGATTTTGCATCCGAAGGTCCGATAAGCAAAACTTGTAATTCGTCCTACATATTTAACTACCGTTATTCAACTACGGGATTGATGAGTAAGTTAGA
The DNA here is from genome assembly GCA_031551455.1 of Bacteroidales bacterium. Taxonomy (GTDB): domain Bacteria; phylum Bacteroidota; class Bacteroidia; order Bacteroidales; family UBA4181; genus JAIRLS01. The sequence goes on from JAVBNP010000012.1 coordinate 42,614, forward strand.
GATGGCTTCGTCCGGAGGAGTGTTGGATTACCAAGATTTGAACTTCAAGTTGAATTTCCCGACCAAAAATGCCGGTATATTTTCCGTGTGGGGAACAGGATTAATTGATAAAGCCGAACCCGACCTCGAATACGACCCGCAAAAATGGAAATACAAAGACGACGGGAAAGCCTCCACGGCTAAGCAAACTTCTGCAGCCGGAGGAATTAACCATCGTTATTTTTTT
>JAVBNP010000207.1:0-2991 GCA_031551455.1 Bacteroidales bacterium
TATTAATACTACCGGTGAAAATTTTCCGAAAAAGATCCAAAAAGATCTTCCGTTGCTGGGTACGATGACCGTGAACGAAACAGCCGTGGTTTCTTTGCAAAACGACCGCGGAACTTCGTACAAAACCTACATTCAGGTACAAAATGAACTTGCCGGAGCGGTTCATGAATTACGTGATGAAATTTGTATGCAAAAATTCGGAAAGAAATTTGACGATTGTTCGAAAGAACAACAAGATGTCATCAGCAAAGATGTATATCCGATGTCTATTTCCGAAGCTGAACCTAAAGATGTTGGAAAAACAAAGAAATAATCATGGCAAAGTTTAAAAAAGATGTAATAAGCGAAACTCCCGAGTTGGCAACTACATCGTTGCCCGACATTATCTTTATGTTGATTTTCTTCTTCATGGTAACTACCAGTATGCGTAAAGCTACGGTATTGGTGGAACAAAGAATGCCGGTTGCTACGGAGGTCAAGAAGCTGGAAAACAAATCGTTGGTAAGTTATGTCAACATCGGTGCGCCGCTCAAAACATATCAGAATTTGTATGGAACATCTACCCGTATTCAATTGAATGATAAGTTTTCCAATGTTGATGACATCCAAGATTTTATTGCCAGTGAACGTGCTTTGAGAAGCGAACAGGATCAAAAACTGATGACCACGGCATTGAAAATCGACGAGAATGTTAAGATGGGGTTAGTAACCGACGTAAAGCAAACCTTACGGCGATGCGGAGCGTTGAGAATAAGTTATATAACTTTAAAAGGCGATAAGGCATTCTAAAAGCCCGCTTTGAATGATAAAAAACCTTCGAACCAACGTCCGAAGGTTTTTTTATTTTAGCCGCATAACATAAAAACTGCTAATTTTGCACAATCAAAAATTTTAATTTTAAAATCAAATAAACCAATGGCATCCGAAGATGTTTTTAAGAAAATCATAGCACACTGCAAGGAATACGGTTTCATTTGTCCGTCGAGCGAAATTTACGACGGCTTGGGTGCGGTATACGACTACGGGCAAACCGGCGTGGAACTGAAAAATAATATCAAGAAATATTGGTGGGATTCCATGGTGCTGCTGCACGACAACGTGGTCGGCATCGATTCGGCCATTTTCATGCACCCCACTATTTGGAAAGCATCGGGTCATGTGGATGCCTTTAACGATCCGTTGATTGACAACAAAGATTCGAAAAAACGTTATCGTGCCGATGTGTTGATCGAAGAACACATTCAAAAGATCGAAGATAAAGTACAAAAAGAAGTCGAAAAAGCCGCCAAGCGTTTCGGCGATTCGTTTGACGAAGCGATGTTTCGCCAAACCAACAACCGCGTTCTCGAATATCAACAACAAGCCGATGCGGTTCGCGATCGCATGAACGATGCATTAAAGAGCGAAAATCTCGAAAAACTGCGGCAGATCATTCTCGATTGCGAAATCGTATGTCCCATCTCGGGAACACGCAATTGGACGGAAGTGCGTCAATTCAACCTGATGTTCGCCACCGAAATGGGCTCTACGGCCGACGGCGCGCTGAAAGTATATTTGCGTCCCGAAACGGCGCAAGGTATTTTCGTGAATTACCTGAATGTGCAGAAAACCGGACGCATGAAGATTCCTTTCGGGATTGCGCAAATCGGTAAAGCATTCCGTAACGAGATTGTAGCCCGTCAGTTTATTTTCCGGATGCGCGAGTTCGAACAGATGGAAATGCAATTCTTTGTTCCGCCGGGAACCGAACTCGATTGGTACGAAAAATGGAAGGCGATGCGTATGAAATGGCACAAAGCATTGGGTTTGGGCGACGAAAAATATCGTTTCCACAAACACGAGAAATTGGCGCATTATGCCAACGCCGCTTCCGACATCGAATACCAATTTCCTTTCGGATTCAAAGAATTGGAAGGTATTCACTCGCGTACCGATTTCGACCTGAGCCAACATCAAAAATATTCGGGCAAGAAAATCCAATATTTCGATCCCGAACTCAATCAAAGCTATACGCCTTTTGTCATTGAAACATCCATCGGTCTCGATCGCATGTTTTTGAGTATCGTATCGAATGCTTACACCGAAGAAAAGTTGACCAAAGAAGACGGTTCCGTCGACGAACGTGTGGTGATGCGTATCCCGCCTGCGTTGGCGGCCGTAAAATTGGCCGTGTTGCCTTTGGTGAAGAAAGACGGGTTGGCCGAAAAAGCCACCGAAATTAAGAACAAGCTCAAATTCGAGTTCAATTGTCAATATGACGAGAAAGATTCCATCGGTAAACGCTATCGCCGTCAGGATGCTATTGGGACGCCGTATTGTATCACAGTCGATCACCAAACGATGAGCGACGACACGGTGACTATTCGTTATCGTGATAACATGTTACAGGAACGTGTTCCCGTGAGTCGCCTTTCCGAGATTATCTCCGAAAAAGTCAGCTTGAAAGGACTTTTGGAAAAGATCGGGTAAAACATTGTTATACGGTTGTTATGCCATCGTTACATGGTGGTGATACAATTGTCCGATGATGCTGAGCCGGCTCGGAAGAGACTTGTTTCTTTCTCTGTTGTTGGGATAATATCATAAACTCGACATAAGTTGTTGTGTTACGATAGTATAACTATAGTGTAACCATTGCATAACCATGTACTTTTCCGATACGATATGTGCGATTTCGACGGCCCCCGGGCGCGGCGGTATTGCTGTTGTTCGCGTGTCGGGAAAGGATGCATTTGCTGCCTGCAATAAAATTTTTAAGCCTGCAAAAAATTCCTCGCCGTCCATAGGAGAGGGGGAAGCAGCGGCTTCTCTTATTTTCGGTCATATTTTTCGTAACACGGAAGTTCTCGACGAAGTATTGGTTTCGACATTTCACGGGCCGCATTCTTATACGGGCGAAGATGTTGTTGAGATCAGTTGCCACGGTTCGCTTTACATACAACAAGAAATACTCAAATTATTATTGACCGCCGGCTGTCGTATGGCCGGAGC
>JAVBNP010000203.1:0-5376 GCA_031551455.1 Bacteroidales bacterium
GATGTCCGATGTCATATCGTCCGATGAGGCCGCAGCGTTAAAAGAAAAAATAGACAACAAAATAGCGTACGATCCCGATTTGAGTCCTTTGGAAAGACAAGCATTGGAAACGCTGGTGGATCAAGGAATCGATAAACTGTCAACATCCACCGTACATTATGAACTCGACAAAAAAATCGCGGCGCCTTGGAATCTGATTTTCGGAGCGCAATACCAATTCAACAAACATTGGCAATTGCGTTGCGAACTCGGAACGTTCGGAAAACGCTCGCAATTCATGCTTAACTTGAATTGGCGGTTTCAGTAAACAACGATTCGGAACATTATTTGTGTCCGGAATGTTGTACTAAATATAAGCTTTATCACCCATGAACTCACTTGCCGTTTTACAAAGCATATCGCCTGCCGCGTCAATCGACATGTTGTCGTCGATGCGGGATATTTACGAATCATCGTTTCCCACGGACGAACGCAGATATTTCGAATCAGTACTCGATTTGATCAAAAAAGACTCCGAATTCGAATTTTATGCCGTCATGCGCAACGGGAAACCCGTCGGCCTGTTTTCTTCTTGGCATCTCGGCAATTTTATGTTTATCGAACATTTCGCCATTTCGGAGAAGTACAGAGGTTGGGGAATCGGTCAACAAATACTCGAAACGTGGCTTGCGGAACAGTCGTTGCCGGTGATACTCGAAACGGAGAGGCCCGAAGACGATTTAACACGACGCCGAATCGAATTTTACGAACGAGCCGGATTCCGCATTTGGTCGACGGATTATTTGCAACCCGCTTATTCCTTCGATAAAAATCCCGTGCCGCTTCTTCTGATGGTTCACGGCGATATTGACTCGAATGAAACACTCGACGGCGTTCGGCATGTGCTGTATCAAAAGGTATACGCAACCGCATTGCCTCCATCATAATAACATTTCAATATGAACGGAAAAAAAGCGCTGTTTTTCATCGGATTATTTCTGTCCGTATGGTGCGCATCGGCTCAAGACAATTCGCATCTGTCAAAAAAAGAAATTCGCAAATTAAAAAAAGATGAAAAGGTAAAAGAGGGTTAATTTCTCATTACGCCGTTGTTGGGCCCCGCCTACACACCCGAGTTGGGATTCACGATCGCAGGCGGCGTGCTTACGTCGTGGCGCACGGATAAAAAAGATTCGACGCTGCAACGATCATCCATACCGTTTAATCTCGGCGTCGGATTCAAATCGGACGGGTTGAGCGCATTTTTTGTTTCGGCCAAACCGACCACGTTTTGGCTTCACGACAAATTAAGAATCAATGCAGATATTTGGTTTAAAGACATGGGCGATAATTATTTCGGTATCGGATACAAAAATGCATCTTCCATTTCCGAAAGCGATACCACCACGAAATATACCCGAGCGTGGGTACAATTCAATCCACACGCGTACTGGCAATTTAAAAAAGGATATTTTGCCGGCGCAGGTCTCGACGTCAATTACACCAAAGGTTCGGATGCTTGCGATCAAGTGGCGGCCGACCCGAATTACGCATACTACAACCAATATCCGTTTAATATGGGATTCGGTCCCGAATTTATGATCGACACGCGTGACATTGCCGTCAATGCATGGTCGGGATGGTATTTGCTCGCGCAAATCATGATTTACGGTCGTTACTTGGGCGGCGATAATAATTATCAAATGTACAACCTCGATTTGCGTCATTACATTCGCGTAAACAAGCCGGGACAAACATTGGCATTGCAGTTGCGCGGGCGATTCACCGACGGCGAAGTGCCTTACGGCGAAATGTCGCAACTCGGTACGCCTTTCGATCTTCGCGGTTATCATTGGGGACAATACCGCGATAACAATATGATTTTCGGAATTGCGGAATACCGACACACATTTTACCGAAGCAGCGGAAAACGAAGCAAAAGCGGAGTGGTTGCTTGGTTAGCTGCGGGGTCTGTTGCATCCGACTGGCGTTTCGAAAACTGGCTACCCAACGGCGGTATCGGATATCGTTTGGAAGTGCAACCCCGCATGAACGTACGCATCGATTTGGGTTTCGGTAAGGAAACGATGGGTTTCTACTTTAATTTCAACGAAGCGTTCTGATCTTTCCGTCTTCGCTGAAGGCTGTCGGTTCTTTTCCGGAAAAAGTTAATACGCATATCCCGATATATACCCGACATAAAATATAACGCGCCGGAGGTGCACATCCTATCAGCCCGACGGCAACGCCTCGGGACAAAGTTCGGACAACACATGGTATGGCGCACTGCAAGTGCAGCTTAAGCCGTCCCCTTCGGGCTGAAGTAAATTGCCTCTTCGAGGCGTTACCGACAAAATTTGAATTATCCGTCAAGTATTTAAAAGTTAACTTTCTTTCGGCTTCAATACCACACCTTTCATGTGTTTCCCGTCAATCAGTATTTGAAGCGGAGCAACGCATCGAACACGACGAATGTATTTATCCTCGTATACCGCCGGTTGCGCATCAAGAAAAGCAATGTCGTACATCCCGCCGTCTTTGGTATAAGGATTAATGGTGAAATAACCTATGCGAAACGATGTGAGATTTTGAAAAAAATGAGTCCCTTGACTCGAATCCACCCGATAATTATGCAAACCCGATTCCACGATCAAACGCGCTTCGGATATTTGCGGCCAATCAACGGGAATACCCAACCACGGATCGCTCGATCCCCAACGCCCCGGACCGCAAAGAATGTAGTTGCATTTTTGGGCCTTCATTTCGGCGTTGACTTTTCCCACGGAAACAGCTATTTCCGGATTGTTGACGGGATTAAATCCCGCGGTTTTGACATACACCATATCGTAAATATGGTTGATTTCGCCATTTCCCAAAGCCCAATCCGATCGAATCAAAACATCTCCCTCCGGAATATGATCTAAATCGATGCTTGTTCGTTGTTCGCTGACGATGGGACGTATTTGCAAAAAATCGAACGTTCGGGGCGCTCCGTCCGGTACATCCAAGTTAACGGCAAATTCAATTTCCACCGGCGTGTTTAGTTCCCGCTGTCCGATCTTTAAAAGATCGTCCAAAATTTCGGCAAGCGGAAAACTTTTGTAATTAAGCACTTTCGAAAAAGTAATGACTCGTTTCCCATCGTGCAATATACCGTCGCGAATCATTTTGCTGTCGTCATCATATGTCGACGCCGCAAAACGTAACGTTCCGTCCTTTTCCGCCGCGGATATGGGCAATTTGACAATGTTGGAGCATTCGTCAATGTCCGGTATGAAATCTTCATGCGAAAGATCAAGCGCATAAAAATGTTTTTGCGTTTCGTTCAATGCCATTCGCAACGTGGACAACTGCAACACTCTTTCCGGATATCGGGGCGAGAATCGGATACCCGCGCCACCTTCCACCACGTATTTTCCCAATCCGAGTGCAATGTTGGCAACGCCGTCCTCGGTTGCTTCGGGCGCAATCGGATAAAAATTAACCGAACGCGCCACGCCCGATATGGTGGGATAAAATCGATTGCCGTAACGCGTGCCGCATATTTCTTGCAGCACTACCGACATCTTTTCTTCATCGATGATATTGGAGGTTGCCGCGATATATGCTTTGCTGCTCCGATAGAATACCGAAGCATAAACCGCTTTGATGGCGCGAACCACATTAGCGGCTGTCACCGCGGGATCGGAAGCATTGGGAACCATATAGGTCGAATATATTCCGGCAAACGGTTGGTAATGGGAATCTTCGAGTTTACTCGACGAGCGCACCGCAATTGGTGTTTTCACCAACGACGCAAAAGCTATCAAATCTTCTTTCACGCGTCCGGGAAGATATGCCGCCAAAAACGCCTGCAAAATCTCTTTGTCGGAAGCATCCGAAAGCGCTACCGGATAAAGATTGTTGCTTTCGATGAATTCCTCGAAAATATCGGCGCCGATCACTACCGTACGCGGAATGTCGATCACGATTCCGGGATATTTGTTGTATATCTTTTCTTTTTTGATGACGGTATCGATAAACGCCAATCCGCGCGCCTTTCCGCCGATGGCTCCGTGACTTATCCGCGCAAACGACATGTACTCGTTGAAATTGTCTTTATTGAATTGCGTGATAATGCCGCGACCCATATCCTGCAAATAAATTCGGATGGCTTTATCCATGTATTCGCGCGCAGCTTGAATATCGCCGAAGTCCTCGTACGTGAGCGACCGAAAAACACGTGCTATGGAAAACAAGCCTCTTGCATTGAACCATTTGGAAACATGGTTGCGTGATATGTGGTAAATCAATACCTCATCGGGAACATTCCACAGTTGTTCGCGCAAGCTGTTCAAATCATTTGCCCGAGCAATTTCTTCGTTCGTTTCGGGATGACGGAAAATAAAGTCGCCGAATCCGAAATGTTCGTTGATGTATGCGCTGAGATCTCCCGACAAATTTTTGGCGTATTTGTGAATAAATCCCACCTGCAATTCTCTTGCAAATCGGGCATTGCCGATATCCGACGATTGCAGCAGTATGGGCATGTTGGGATCTTCGGTGCGAATCAACCGACAAAGATCAAATCCCGCGTTAACCTTATCGTCGGGAGCGCCTTCTTTCTTAAACGTAACGTCGGATATCACTCCCAACAAGTTGTTTTTGTAACGATGATACAGATCGACGGCTTCTCCGTAAGTTGAAGCATGCAATATTTTCGGGCGACCGCGCATACGCAACATCTTCTGATGCTCGTTTAACGCTTCGCGCATGGATTGTCGCGATTGTTTCAAAATAAGTTTGTACAACACCGGCAAATACGATGATGTATAACGTATGGAATCCTCCACCAACAAGATACATTGCACGCCGACTTCCTCAATGTCGTGCGGGGCATTCATCCTGTCCTCGATCAATTTGATAATGGCCAACAACAAATCGCCGTTTCCCAACCAACAGAAAACGGAATCGATGGCGCTGAGATCTTCGTTACGAAGTCGGAGCGACACTTCTCGTGAAAACGGCGTCAATACCACGATGGGAATATCCGAATAAGCATACTTTATTTTCTTGGCCAAACTGAACGGATCAATATCCCGAATGCTCAACATGGAGATGACCAAATCGATTCGGTCGTTTTGCAAAACATCAAATGCTTTCTCGGCAGTGTCCACTTGAACGATGCCGGGAGCATTGCGCAAACTGAGCGACACGTATTCGTTGAATATCTGTTCGTCCACCCGTCCGTCTTCTTCGAGCACAAACGCGTCGTAACTGCTGCATAACAACAAAACTTTCAATATACGTTTCTGCATCAACATATCGAACGCCGTTTCGCGAAACGTCAGATGTTCGGGATTCAATATTTGCTTCATAAATAAAAAGTTATTTGATACCGACCGGACGAAAAATCGG
>JAVBNP010000209.1:0-13041 GCA_031551455.1 Bacteroidales bacterium
GATAACATCACGCTCAAAAACAAATCGGTGAAAGTGATGATCGACGGACGTCAAACCTACATGTCGGGCGAACAGTTGGCTGCCATGCTGCGCAGTATGCAAGCATCGGCGATCGATCGCATCGAAATTATCGAAAATCCGTCGGCACGGTATGATGCCGAAGGCGACGGCGGAATCATCAACATTCGCACCAAACGAGGTCTGGCGCGTGGGTACAACGGCAGTTTAACGCTTGGCGCCGCCATGGGCAGAAAGTTTTCGGACAACTATGGTATCGATTTGAATTACCGTACCGAGAAATGGAATATTTACGGTAATTATTACGGCGGTCAACGTCGCGGATGGAGTGATATCGATTTGGAACGTTATTTTATGCAGTCGGACGGTTCGTCGTTTAAGCAATACACCGAGGGCGGATGGAATTCGTATTACAATAACGTCAAGCTGGGTGTCGATTATTACATCACGCCGAAACAGGTAGTGGGCGTCATGGCACGCGGTTATATCGGCGTCAATCCCAATGATAATGCCGGCGATGCCCGCATAGCCGATGCCGAAGGTAACGAGTTGCAACGGTTGCATACGGAAAACGTGAGTGACGGCGATTATCGTAATTTGCTGGTAAACTTGAATTACAAATGGACCATTGATGATCGCGGTCGGGAATTAACATTGGATGCCGATATGGCGTCGTATCGTTCGGGTAATGTCAGTGATATGAATACAAGCTACATACCGCCCGAAACGCCGCTTATTTTACATAAAGATCAGAGTGGTACGTCCGATTTTTACTCCGCTAAAGCGGATTACGTTCAGCCGTTGACCGATAACGCAAAAATGGAAACGGGATTTAAAGTGAGTCGGGCGGAGATCGACAGCGACTTAGACTACATGCAACAGGACGAAAACGGTAATTGGAGCGATCCCAATCACATGAGCAATCGATTCGTGTATGCCGAGAATATTTATGCGGCGTACGTGAGCGGACATTATAAGTTCAACGATAAAACCAACATGCAGTTGGGCTTGAGGGGCGAGCAAACCGTTTCGGACGGTAATAACTTAACCACCGAAGAAAAAAATAAACGGGATTATTTCAATTTATTCCCGAGTTTGTTTGCGCAACATAAATTCAACGATAAGCACGGATTGAACTTTTCGTACAGTTACCGTATCGGTCGCCCGCCGTATTGGATGTTGAATCCGTTCATATGGATGATCGATCCGTATACGTACAACAAAGGTAATCCGTTCCTCGATCCGCAATTCTCGCATTCAACCAAGTTGTCGTATGTTTTCAAGAACAAGTATATCTTTTACATCGATTACGGTTACACGAAAGATGCTTGGATGCAAGTGATCGAGCAGGATGACGCCACACGTACCACCATCATTACACGGGAAAATTTGAACGATTACCATGATGTTACGCTTTCGGCAGTGGTTCCCGTTAAAATAACCGAATGGTGGACCACCAATACCAACATGGCTTGCTTTTATTCGCAATACAAGTCTCCTTTGCAGGGAGGGATCATCGATAAATCGAGGGTTACATTTCGAGCAAACACCACGTTTACGTTCACGTTGCCGAAAAATTTCGCCTTGGAACTATCGGGGCGTTACATGGGCAAAACCGTATACGGCATGTTGGATATGAATCCCAACGGTTCGGTGGATATCGGAGTACAAAAACGGCTTTTCAACAATAAAGCCACTTTAAAGCTGAGCGCGAGCGATATCTTCAATACCTCGGGAGCTTCCTATTCGACGCAATACGAAAATATTAACCTGCGCGGCAAAGAACGTTGGGACAGCCGTCGCGTGAGCCTTACATTCAATTGGCGTTTTGGTCGCAGCGATATCAAAGCGGCACGCCAACGATCAACGGGATTGGAAGAGGAGACGGGAAGAGCGGGAAGCGGGGGATAAATCGATTGAGGTGATGCAAACAACAAATTTCTCGTAATCAATTCATGGTTTGCAGCGGTAAAGGCCGGCGGACGTTTGGTGTTCGTCGGCCTTTTATGTTGCAACATTCGACATTTCCGAAACAAATATGTTCGTTGGAAAACAATTTTACCCGTATATCTTTTGTAATTTGATAAAAACATCGTTAATTTTGTCGTCTTTGAAAACCTCATAACCAACAAACAAAATACCAAATACGATGACAAACAGACGTGATTTTTTAAAACAGGCTTCCATGGCGGTAGCCGGGGGATTGATAGGCAGCAGCCTTCTTTCGAGTTGCGGTGGCGGCGGTGCGCCCAAGAAACACATCGGATTACAACTTTATTCTTTACGCGAAGACGTTAAAGATCTCGGAATCCAAGAGGTACTCAAAGTTGTTGCCGCGATGGGATATGTTAATCTCGAAACAGCCGGTTACGGTGACGGTAAAATATACGGTCTTGCTCCCGCCGAATTCAAGAAAATGGTGGATGATTTGGGAATGAGAGTCACGAGCGCTCACTTAGGAAGAAACATAAGCGATAATCGCGATGCCGACATGAATTGGTGGAACGTGGCCGTTGAAGCACACAATGCCGCCGGCATGAAATACATGATAATGCCCTCATCTCCGTTGTCGGGTGAAGGCGCCACTTCGGACAACGTAAAAAGATATGCCGATTATTTTAATGAAATAGGTTTGATTGCTGCCGGTGTCGGTATCAAATTCGGATATCACAACCATGCATTTGAATTCGAAAACAAGATCGATGACGTTCCCGTGTACGATTTGTTGGTAGAATGGACCAGCCCCGATCACGTGATGTTCCAAAATGATGTTTTCTGGACGCAACGGGGAGGATACAATCCGGTTGATTACCTGAAAAAATATCCTACGAGAATTCAAACGTTGCACATTAAAGACGAAAAAGCCATCGGTGCCAGCGGAACCATGGATTTCAAAGCCATCTTTGACCAAGCGTATGCTAACGGAATGAAAGATTGGTATGTGGAAGTGGAACGCTACGACGGTACTGCTCAAGAAGATGTCAAGAAAAGTTATGACTTTTTGGCAAGCGCGGATTACGTAAAATAATAATCCATATAAGGATACAAATAAAACAGGCAACCTTTCGGTTGCCTGTTTTATTTGTATCCGGGTTGTCCAAAAATAGTTATCGTCTGATATTTCTGTAATGAACTGAATGATATGTATTTGGAGTGAGTCGATTCTTTTTCGTTTTTTCGCCGAAAACTTTTATCTTTGTAAAACATACATTAAATTCAAATTGTTATGGCTCTGTTTTTTAATTTGTTTAATACGCCCAAGCCCAAACAATTCAACTATCGTCCGGTTTTTTACGACGAAAGAAAAGAACGTTTGGAGAAAATGAAGGCGGAAGCGGAAGCCGCCGGAAAAAGACCGTATACCGGTTTGAATAAAGGTTTTTTGAGCGCACAACGTAAACGAAAGCCGTCGTTGGAAAAATCCTCGGCCTTGCGGTTTTTCATTATTTTGATTGTCCTTTTGATCATCCTTTATTTCATCATGCCCGAGATGTTCCAAGCTTTTTGGAAAGCAAAGAATTGATGATGGTACTTGAAATATTTTCGTAAAAATGCCGGATATCATTCGACTTCTTCCCGACTCGGTGGCCAATCAAATAGCTGCGGGAGAAGTCATTCAACGCCCCGCATCGGTATTGAAAGAATTGGTGGAAAATGCCATCGACGCGGGAGCGACATCCGTGAACATTTATTTAAAGGATGCGGGGAAAACTCAAATACAAGTAATCGATAACGGTTGCGGTATGTCCGAAACGGATGCACGCTTGGCTTTCGAACGACATGCCACATCCAAGATACGCGAGTCGAAGGATCTTTTTTCCATAGACACGTTGGGTTTCAGAGGCGAGGCATTGGCATCGATTGCCGCTATTGCCGAAGTGCAACTTCGTACCAAACGTGCGATCGATGAATTGGGCACTCAAGTGGATCTGGCTGCCACGCGCGTGGTCGGACAAACTCCCGTGCAATGCCCCGACGGTTCCAATTTTACGGTGAAAAACCTGTTTTTTAACGTTCCCGCGCGACGTAAGTTTCTGAAGTCGGATTCGACGGAATTGATGCACGCGCTCAACGAATTTAAACGAATCGCGTTGGCCGAGGAAAACGTGGCATTCACCCTCAAAAACAACAAAACGGATATTTATGATCTTCCCGTATCCAATCTGAAACAAAGAATCGTTCGGCTGTTCGGCAATCCGATCAATCAGAATTTGTTGAGTTTGGAAACAACAACAAGTTTGGTGAAAATCAGCGGATTTATTACCAAACCCGATTATGCCAAAAAATCGTTCGGCGAACAATTCTTCTTTGCCAACGGACGTTTCATCAAACACCCGTATCTGCATAAAGCGGTGGTACAAGCCTATGCGGGTATTTTGCCGCCCGAATACATTCCCGGTTACTTTATTCGACTTGAAGTGCCGCCCGATTCGATCGACATTAACATCCATCCGACCAAAACCGAGGTCAAGTTCGAAGATGAACGCGCCATTTATCAATTTCTTGTCAGCTCAATAAAGCAAGTATTGGGTAAATTCAATATCGTACCTTCGCTCGATTTCGAAACGGATACGTCGATACAAATTCCCGTGTTGCGTCCGGATACGAAAATCAACATACCGCAAATATCGATCAATCCCGATTATAACCCGTTTCATACTTCGAGCGGTTATCGTTCGGAAATTCCTTCCCGAGAAAGCGTACAAGGTTGGGAATCTTTATATGAAGGATTTGAAAACGAAGGCCGTCAGACGAAAATTTTCGAAGAAACGGGGCGGGAAGATCAACCGCGGGAAGGTGGTTCCGAATCGCATTTTCAATTCAAAGGCAAATATATTCTCACGCCCGTAAAATCGGGTTTAATGTTGATTGACCAAAAGCGAGCGCACGAGCGAATTCTTTTCGAGCAATATCAATCGCAAATCGGAGATAACAAAAACGCAAGCCAACAAAGCCTTTTCCCAGAACAGGTGGAATTATCGCCCGATGAGGCTGCGCTGTGGGAAGAATTGAAAGATGATTTTGCCGCGTTGGGTTTTGATATCAGACAACAAAATGAATCGACCGTTTGCATATACGGTAATCCCGGCGAGATTGGCAATAAAAATCCCGCAACGATATTTCGAAAATTGTTGGATGAATACCGACATAATGAAACGAATATGTTTGAGAATCGGCATGAACGCTTGGCCGCATTGTTGGCCCGGGAATCGGCTGTGCCGTACAATAAGACATTAACCGTCGAAGAGATCAACCATTTGGTTGAAAAATTGTTTACCTGCGCCACGCCCAATTATTCGCCGACGGGTAAACCGGTGATGCACATTTTAAGCATGGAAGAGATCGACGGCTTTTTTTAACGGCTTTCGGCAATTTCTCCCATCGATTGTTCCTTTATAATTTTTGCAACATTACTTTTTGGCCGGTTCGAATTCGTGAGCGGATGTTTTATTTCAATCCGCTTGTGTTAATATTATATCTTTGAATGAAAATAAATATCCGACCTTCGATACAAAATTTTCATATTCAATCTTTTTATTTTCCTCCGATGAAGCAAATTTTTTTATCGATATTCATTTTTTCGACAATTATTTCTTTTGCACAGGATATTCCCAATGAAAGATATCCGTTCGATCCGGCGCGTGAACAACCGAAAAATAAAGGTGAAGTGATTAAACGCGAATTCACCGGCTCGACGATCTACCCCGGGACAAAACGCGATTATTGGATTTATGTTCCTACCGCGTATACTCCCGATAAACCCGCTTGTTTGTATGTCGCCATGGACGGCATTTCGTTCGATGCTCCCACGGTATTCGACAATCTCATCGCGTCGGGAGAAATGCCCGTTACGATCGGTGTTTTTGTAGGCCCTGGAACCGTATACGACGCCAACGGCGAAGTAATACGATACAATCGCAGTAACGAATTCGACAAAACCGATGACACTTTTGTCCGTTTTCTTCTCGAAGAGTTGCTCCCCGATGCGGAGAAACAAACAACCTCCGACGGCCGCGCAATTCGAATCTCTCGCGATCCGAACGATAGAGCGATATCGGGTAACAGCAGCGGAGCGATATGCGCATTCACCGCAGCTTGGTTCCGTCCCGATGCATTCAGCAAGGTTTTTAGCACTGTCGGCACTTATGTTCCCATGCGCGGCGGCAACGAATATCCCGCGCTCATCCGCAAAACGGAACCTAAACCGATACGTATTTTCTTGCAGGATGGCGAAAAAGATACATGGAATCCCTTGTTCGGCAGCTGGTTCGACGCCAATCTGAACATGCAATCGGCTTTGAGCTTTGCGGGTTACGAGGTGGCCCATGCTTGGGGGACTGGCGGACATGACGGCATACATGCAAATAATATATTTCCCGACGTGATGCGTTGGTTATGGAAAGGTTGGCCCCGAAAAATACAATCGGGCCCTTCGAAAAACAGCACTTTGGAACAAATTCTCGATCCGGATGCTGCCGTATGGGAAGAAGTCGCAATACCTTTTGTTCCGTGCGGTTCCTTGTATTCCGAAGCACAAGGCGATATTTTTGTATGCGACGCCAATGGAACGATTTACAGGATAAACGTCGGGGAAACATGCGAAAAAGTCTTGAAAATGCAGGCGAATGAAAAGTTGGCGGCGTGCTTCGGTCAAAAATTATACGGCATCGATACCAAAGGAAAAATTAATATCTACGAAAACGGAAAAAAGCACTCTGTTGCCGGAAGTTATCCCGGTGCGGAAGGATTGCTCGTTACCGAAAAAGGCATGTACATTGCCCAACGTATGCCCGATGCGGAAAGAGAGATTTGGCTGTTAGACGGGGAAGGGAAGAAAACTTTGGTGGACCGAACAAAGCACGGCGGCATGCAAATGACGATTTTTCCCGATCACCGAATGCTCGTATCAACCGAAGAAAATTCGCATTGGATGTATAATGACGTGATCGGCGAAAACGCGACTTTAACCGACAAACAACGTTGGTATTGGTTGCACAACACCGAAAATTACGATTTCGACGAAAAGGGCAATTTGGCTTTCGACATTACGGGAAATCTTTACGTGGCAACGACGCTCGGGGTGCAGATTTGCGATCATAACGGACGAGTGCGGGCCATTCTTACATTGCCGTCAGGTAAGATTGATGCGCTTTGCTTCGGCGGAGAGAATTTGAACACGCTTTATGTCATTTCCGGCAATAAACTTTATAAACGAAAATTAAAAGTTAACGGCGCCACACCCGATATGCCGCCCGTAGAAGTGCCGTCGCAAGGCCAAGGATGACGTGTTTGCCGCGTTTCCGATCGTATAAATTTTATCCGTACCTTTGTAAAATAAATCCGATTATCTCATGTTCTATCGCAGCAAAGCGCCTTTTCGTTTGGGTATTGCGGGTGGCGGCACCGATTTGTCGCCTTATGCGGATCTGTATGGCGGTGCCGTGCTCAACGTAACCGTTAATCTGTATGCTCATGCTACTCTTCGACCTTTGGATAACGGCAAAATTCGGTTTGTTCATGTTCCGGGTAATATAACGGAAGAAATGGACGCCGCACCCGAATTGCCGATCGAAGGCAAATTGATGTTGCAACGAGGCATATACAACTCCATCGTAAAGAAATACAACGGTGGGCGGCCGCTTTCGTTCGAGCTGATCACTTCGCCGGATGTACCCACGGGGTCGGGCTTGGGAACTTCGTCCACATTAGTGGTAGCCATACTCGGAGCCTTTTGCGAATGGCTGAATTTGCCGCTCGGCGAATACGATTTGGCGCATTATGCTTACGAAATCGAACGTATCGACTTGGGAATGGCCGGCGGCAGGCAAGATCAATATGCCGCTACGTTCGGCGGCGTTAACTTCATGGAATTCATGCAGGACGAAAAAGTAATTGTCAACCCTTTGCGTATCCGTCCGGAAATCATGCAGGAATGGGCATACTGTACCGTGTTGTTCTATACCGATCGGCAACGCCTTTCGGGAACAATTATTGAAGAACAGCAGCGAAACGTTCGCGACGGGCGTATTGATTCTTTGGAAGCCATGCACAATGTCAAAAAAGAAGCCTATCGAATAAAAAATTGTTTACTGCGTAACGAATTGGCGGAAATGGGAAAAGCGTTAAATGTCAGTTGGAACAGTAAAAAGAAAATGGCGCATAACATCTCCAATCCCGACATCGATCGGATATACGAGGCAGCAATGTCGGCAGGTGCTCTGGGCGGAAAAATTTCGGGCGCGGGCGGAGGAGGATTTATGTTTTTTCATTGTCCCGGTAATACCCGTCATGCCGTGGTCCGTGCACTCGAATGCCTGCAACTCGGTTCGGTACAAAATATGGATTTCTGTAAATCGGGATTGGTGACGTGGAAAACGCAAGAATAAAGAAGAACGAAGGGACCTATCAGGTTTTTAAAACCTGATAGGTCTAAATTATTATCTGTCCATGAAAGAAGCCGTCATATTAGCCGGAGGATTCGGAACGCGGTTGCGGAGCGTGATAGACGATGTTCCGAAACCGATGTCGCCCATCGGCGGGAAACCGTTTTTGGAATATCTGTTACGGCAACTATCGCTTTTCGGATTTTCGCGGGTTGTGTTGTCGGTAGGTTATAAAAAAGAAATCATCGAAAACCATTTCGGCCGTTCGTTCGAGGGCATGCAATTGGATTATTGTCCGGAAGATACACCATTAGGGACGGGCGGAGCCGTGGCTCGATCGCTGTTGCAGACTTCCGCCGCCGATATATTGGTGGTGAACGGCGACAGCATCTTTTTAACTTCGTTGGATCAATTTTACGATTTTCATCGCCATCAATCTTCACCGATCAGCATGGCATTGAAAGCGGAAAAGAATTTCGATCGTTACGGAACGGTAACACTCGACGGCGATAAAATAGTTCGATTCGATGAAAAAAGACAAGTGGACGAAGGTGTATTCAACGCCGGATTGTATTGGCTTGATACTTCCGTCAAGGATTATCTTTTTTCGCTCTCGGCACCCTTTTCCTTGGAAAAAGATGTTTTCGAAAAAAAAATATTTCCGTTGTCGGGACAAGTTTTTCACGATTATTTCATTGATATCGGCATTCCCGAAGATTATGCACGGGCGCAAACGGAGTTGCTCCCGGCGTTTGAACAATATATAAACCGTTATGCCCGACCGTAACCGCGCTTTATTTCTCGATCGTGACGGCGTGATTAACCGTCGAATTGTCGGCGATTACGTTCGTAACGTATCACAGCTTGAATTGCTGCCCGGCGCCGTTGACGCAATTGCTCGGTTGAGTAATGTTTTCGGTAGGGTGATCGTGGTGACCAATCAACAGGGCATCGGTAAAGGGTTGATGAGCGATTCCGACGTTGCGAAAGTACACGATTACATTATTCAAAAAGTACATGAAGCGGGTGGGAGAGTCGATAAGATTTACTATTGTCCGTCGCTCGCATCAGCCGGTAATCCCGACCGAAAACCGGGCATCGGCATGGCTTTGCGTGCCAAACGCGATTTTCCCGAAATCGATTTCGGTCGTTCGCTAATGGTCGGCGACGGTCTTTCCGACATGCAATTTGCCGAAAAACTCGGAATGTCCTTTATTTTCATTGTCGATGAAGATCCGGTTCCCGATCGTGCCGAATTTGTTTGCAAATCTTTGGCCGATGTACCGGAGCTGTTGAAACGAATCGGTTTTTAATATCGGTTCCGTTCCGTCAAAACGGAAAATCTTCCAACGGTTTTTCTTCCAGTGCTTCTTCCTTCGGTTTTTGGGCCGTTTGATGCTCCAAATGGCCGTCCACGATAATGGCTTTGTACGGGGTTGTCGGGCAAGCGTATTCGCAAGCGCCGCATCCCACGCAAATATCGATATTGACTTCCGGAATGGTCAAACCGTCTTTGTACGGAACCATTTTGACGGCTTGCGTGGGACAATGTTCGGAACATGAACCGCACGAAGTTTCGTCGGTATATACGATGCAATTGTGTTTAATGAAACGAACGGTTCCGATTTGGGTCGTTATCTTTTCTTCGCGAGTCAGCGGGAGAATGGCTCCGTTGGGGCACACTTCGCCGCACTTGACGCATTCGAAATTGCAAAAGTTGGTATGATAATCCATGTACGGCTGCATCATACCGAAAAATCCGTATTCCAAAAACGAAGGCTTCAATACGCCCGTGGGACAGGCGCTGACGCATAAATGACAGGCCGTGCATGCTCCGGTAAAATGATGGCGGTTGCGCGACCCCGGAGGGCTTACGGTGTGCGCTCTTATTACTTCTTCTTTTCCGGTGCCTTCACCGCTGCCTTTTACATGTTCCCGTTCTCTTTTCCGTTTTCGATTTTGCGCAACGGAATTGACAGATAATCCGCTGAGTGCGGCAATGAAAAGTAAGCTTCCCGCCACGAAACGTCGTTTAGAAGAGTCTGGTGTTCTTATTTTCCTTTTTCCGCCGGTGGTTAATACGTAACGAATGGCGGATTTGTCGCAAGATTTCAAACAATTGCCGCATCCGACACATCGGCTGAAATCGACGTTTTGTTGTTTTACATCAATACATTGCGATTTACAAACAAACATGCATGTACCGCATTGATTGCATTCTGCCGCGTTGTACTTGATTTTAAACAATGAAACTCTCGATACAAGCCCCAACAATGTGCCTATGGGACACACAGCATTGCAATAGAGACGTCCTTTTCGGAAAGCAAACCACACGACCAAGAGGAACATGGCTACGGGAATTACCAAAGCGTAAGGATCGGTTTTGGCTACGGTTACCGGATATAACACATACGATCCGGCCGCATTGAATATTTCGACCAACAAATTATTTCCGACGGTGTACAACGGGCGAAACAAATCCGAAGCAAAACGTCCGAAATTGCTATACGGATCCAATACGTTGAGTAAAAATATACTGCCCGTGAACAACGACAGGCAAACGATGATGAGGATCGAATAACGTAACCATACTTTCGGCGGAGAAAAACGGAAACGAAACTTTTTTTTCTTCGGGCGTATTTTTTTCGAAAACCAACTGATCACGTCTTGAAAAATTCCCAACGGGCATATGTAAGAGCAATAAACGCGCCCGAAAAGCAACGTTAGTATTAAAACCGCCAAGAAACCGTAGGCGGTTACCGCCAAACCATGTCCGACGGTTTGCAAAAATTGAAGTAACGACGGTACAAACTGCAACCATGTTGCATAATTGAACCAAACGGATGGCAGTTTTCCTCTGAAATCAAGAAAAAGAAAACACATTCCCGCCAATACCGCAACGGAGATAACGATGCGAAACGGCTTCAGATAACGTTGCATGAATACTTAAATTACGAGTTGCGAAGGTTGTTCAAAAAGTTAATTTTCGAGCGGAATTGCAAATACCGCTCAACGCTATTTGGTCGTTTTATAAAAGAAAATGTTCGGCTAACATTACAAATTTAGCCGTTATTTCAGACTTTTTGCACAATCTTCGTAAACTCATCATATTTTAATTCGGTTGATATTCAATTTGGAGGTATCGATCTGTCCCAATCCCATTTCGGCGGCGAGTTTGATATGCTCGATGGCAGCGGGATCTTTACCGAAAATTTTTGCCGCGGCGGCATCTGCCGCCACAATATCCGTGGATATGATTTGCGATTTTTCGAGTGACACATCGCTTGCCGATACGCCTTTGGGACCATTCTTTTTCAGAACACGGTATCCGTCGATAACATTGAGATCGGGTTTACGGTACGACGCCATATCGGCAATGCATTGTTGGAGGTTGTTCCGATGCCAATAGCCGCGATCCCATACAATTCCCATCAAGTTCTTCATGGCGAACGACGCGTGTGCTCCGCCGTGGTGTTTCAACACGGGAACATTGATAAATACGTCGCAATTCAAGATCGCTTCGTGAACTTTTGCGTCCTTCAACGATTTTCCTTTCGGGACGGTCACGTTTTTGTAACTGCTTTCGCTGTCGGCGGAAATCACTTTGGCGCCCGCATCTTTGGCTGCCTTTTCTATTCCGCTCGTGGCATAAGACTTTTGCCACTTATCGCAGGTGTGATCGAACACAAAAACTTCTTTGGCTCCGGCCGAGAGACATTG
This sequence comes from Bacteroidales bacterium, assembly GCA_031551455.1. GTDB lineage: Bacteria > Bacteroidota > Bacteroidia > Bacteroidales > UBA4181 > JAIRLS01. The sequence goes on from JAVBNP010000209.1 coordinate 12,123, forward strand.
TTCGACAATTTTGCCGATTAACTCCGGATTGGTGTTTGCCGCCAATTCGGGTGCTCTGTCCCATCCGATGTTCGGTTTGACGACTACCGTTTGCCCCGTTTTTACGAAAGTTTTTATTCCGCCGAGCGATGCAATGCCTTTTTCGAACATTTCTCCCGGTTCTCCTCCCATCACGGCTACCAGATCGTACGGAGCATGAGGGTTAACCGGAACGCCTCCGAAAGCGTCTTCCAACGATAAAAATGAAAGTCCCGTGCCGGCGGCAATCCCGGCGCCTATGCTTTTGGTGATAAAATCTCGTCTTTTCATACACAACAAATTAAATTTGACATATTGTTTTCGCAAAGAAACATGTCATTAAGTCCCGCGGATGTACCGACCGGGTCTTTGGTTTACGTAAAACGGTGCAAATTACGAATAAAAGCACACGAATACATCATATTTAAATTTTATTAACACTTTTTCACGTGCGATTGATTTACGATAAAACCGTCAAAACCAATCGGCGTGTGCCTCTGCGATTTCTGAATTCACATAAATAGATACCCTGCCATGTTCCCAAGTTAAGTCGACCTTTGCTTACGGGAATTGTCAAGGATTGTCCGACCAACGATGATTTAACATGCGCCGGCATATCGTCCGGACCTTCCAAATCGTGTTCGTATTCTCGGGATTCCGGCACCATTTGATTCATGGCCGATTCGAGATCGGGCCGTACCGTCGGGTCCGCATTTTCATTAACGGTTAAGCCCGCCGAGGTATGTTTCAAAAAAATGTGCAACAATCCCTGTTCGGGCAACGGCGGCATTTGTTTTTCGATATGATGCGTGATCAAATGAAACCCGCGCGAAAAAGGAGGTAATGTTATTTCGATTTGAGAAACCATGGAACATTTTTGATTTTCGATTTTTGATTGACG
>JAVBNP010000173.1:0-16231 GCA_031551455.1 Bacteroidales bacterium
CAACCGTTTTTGCTACGATGGTATCGATCTCGGCCACGGCAGGATAAGCAAAAAATACCGGCTCGTAATTCATGTTGCTCACGCGAATATGATTTTTGCGATCTTCTTCCTTATCGGGACGTGTCAATTCATGCTTGCGAATCACATTATTCATGTAATCGTCCACCGAAGCACAGCCCACAATGCCGTATTGCGTGCGGCCGTTCATCGTTTGCGCGTAAACATACAACTTATCCGAATCGTCGGAACGAAAAACACCGTCGGCGATCAACTTTTGAAAATTCGCACTGCCTCGGCGATACACTTCCGGATCGTGTTCATCCGTCGTTTTGGGAAGATCGATTTCGGGTTTGATCACATGCAGAAACGACAACGGATTGTCTTCCGCTTTTTTGAACGCTTCGGCGCGGTTAATCACATCGTACGGCAACGACGCCGTTTTTGCCGCCTTATCTTTTACGGGACGAATACCTTTAAATGCTTTGAGTGTGGCCATTTTATCTTTGTTTTTATTTTTTTTGTGTTTTTGGCAATAAAATAAATCGTTGTTGATTTCCCCGAAATCCCCGAATTTTTAAATTATAAATTTTTGAATCGTTTTACGGGCAAAATTAATATTCCTTCGGTAAAAAAACGGGTATTTTTTACGATTATCAAGAAAATAGGTAATATGATAACTTTTCTCGAAACATTTCGTATACTTATTATAACTTTATAAGATGGTCAAGTGTCGTAGAACGAAGGTTGCGGCGGTATTATTTTGTTTGCAGATGTTGTTGTGCTTCGGTGCGGCAGGGTGTTTGCATGCTGCCGCCATGTCGTCGAACGCGGAACCCGAAATTAAGAAAGAGCTTTTAACCGATCGAAAGAACGATTCAATACAAATATTTTATGATCGAGGTGATCATAAAACGGCATATCAATTGATCAATCGGGATATGTCGCGTGCTTTGGCTGAAAAAGATTGGGAGTCGATGATTTCTCATTACGAAATGTTGATAGCGATTGATGCGGCATCGAACGATTATCGATCGGCATTCAAACATTTACGCGAAAAAAGCGAAATAGCGCAGAAATATTATACAACTCAAAAGGATCGGATTGCCCGTGACCTGCAGAAACAATATGATACGGAAGCCGTGAAACGGCAGATTGAAAAAACGACGGAAAGACTTTCGAAAACGGAACGGGAAATAAAAACTCGCAGTGTCGTAATTTTCGGTTTAGCCGGTTTGGCTGTTTTATCGATAACAATTGTTATCACACAGACATTTGTATATATTCGGAGAAGGAAATTGAACAGTGTTGTATCTGCCGAAATTGAACAGAATGAATATCAACTGACATTGTTAACCGATTGGGCCAATACATGTTTTGAGGAGAATCGGCAACTTGCCGAAGAAAACACGGTTTTGGAAAAAAGCAATGCCGTAAAAGATAAATTATTGTCCGTTATTTCGCACGATTTGCGTAGCCCGATGTCCTCGTTGCAGGCGTTGTTGAGTTTATTTAACACCAACAATATTGCGCGCAGGGATTTGGTTGAGTTTTTCGGTAAATTGCTTTCGCGTGTGGAGAATACGTCAACCATGCTCGAAAATCTGCTTCATTGGTCGCAGTATCAGTTGAAAGGTATCGAGCCGATTTTCGAAACGGCAGATATACAAAAGGTGATCGACGACAGCATCAATTTCTATCGTATGCAAGCCGAGCAAAAACACATCGTGATTGATAATTCGTTGAAAACATCCGTAAAGGTATATGCCGATGTGGAAATGTTGAAAATCATTCTTCGTAATCTGATTTCGAATGCTTTGAAATTCACGCACAGCGGGGGAATTATCACTATTAAAGCATTGACCAAGGAAGGTTTTGTTATTGTTTCCGTCAAAGATACGGGCGTGGGCATCAGTCCCGAAAATCAGGCAAAAATGTTTGCTATGGCCGACTTTACGACTCCCGGTACCGAAAAAGAAAAGGGTACGGGATTGGGCTTGATGCTTTGTAAAGATTTTGTGGAACACAACCACGGAAAAATCTGGTTGGACAGCAAGGTGGATGTGGGTACTACGTTCTATTTCAGTATTCCGCTTGCGACGGAAGAATAATTTTATATTACGTTTATTTTTCGAAAGCACTCAACCCGAAGAGGGCAAAGTCATATTTTACGGGATCGAGAGGATCAAATTTTCGTAAATTATCGGTCAGTTCTTCGACGGCTTTCCAATCGTCGATTTGGCGATGCAACAATCCCAGTCGCCGTCCCGTATTGCCGGTGTGTACATCCAGCGGTATTCGAAGATCTGCCGCAGGAATATTTTTCCACAAGCCGAAATCGATTCCGTCGTTATCGCGTACCATCCAACGAAGAAACATGTTCAGACGTTTGGCCGATGCACCGCGTTCCACATTCGAAATATGTTTTTCGGAACGCCGTAAATGCGGTGTTTCCGTAAAAATATGCCTAAATCTGGATAATGTGCCGAATATTGATTGGGTTTCGGTATAGCCTTTTTCGAACACTGTTTGCAGTCCTCCGTGATTTTTGTAGATATGACGCAATGACTCGATAAAAAACAAGCAATCGTCGGGTTGAAACGTCCGATGAACAAATGTATCCAGCTTTTTCAAGTCGTTATCATCGGCGTGTATGACGAAATCGTATGGAGCATGATCCATTAACATCATCAATCGTTTAGCATTATTGATAATGCTTTTGCGCTGTCCCCAAGCAATACTTGTCGCCAAAAATCCGGCAATTTCAATGTCTTCTTTTCCGGAAAAAAGATGCGGTATTTGTATCGGATCCGTTTCGATAAATTTCGGTGTTCGATATCGTTCGAAACGATTTTCCAAAAGGTCGCGTAATTCGTCGAAAGTCATATTTTTATCGTTCAAAACGATATTATACGGTTGATATTGTTTCTTGAATCAAACGGTTTTTTAAGCTATTCTCGTCGATATTGAAAAATACGACTATTTGCCGGTTTCGGCGATTTTGATGGTGAACCGAAAAACGGTGCCTTGTCCGGATACCGATTCAAAATCGAATGTGCCGCCCATCAATTCAACCAAAGCTTCGCAAAGCGGTAAGCCGATTCCGACGCCTCTGTAACGTTGCGTGTATACATCGCCTTGCTTCCAAAAGCGTTTGAAAATTTCCGTTTGCTGTTCGACGGGGATTCCGATGCCGGTGTCTTCCACAAAAAAATGCAAAAAAGAAGGATTTTCGTCGACTATTTCGCATCCGAACAAGACATATCCCGAATCGGTAAATTTTACGGCATTATCCAACAGTCGAATCAGAATTTGCTTTACCCGTTTACCGTCTATCGGAAGCGATTCGCGGGGGTGGAGCAATCTGTTTTCGCAAACCAATGATAATTTTTCTTTGCCCGAATAACGTATCAATCGTTCGGCGTTCTCGTATACTTCGTCCAACAGGTCCTGGATGTCGAATAATTCCGGATGAATGGTCAGTAATCCGGAATCGATTTTCGACAGATCGACAATGTCATCCACCATGGATAAAAGTTGACCGGCATTGGCGTTGATTAACGTAACCATTTTTTCCCGTTGCAATTCATGGGTTCCCGGTTTGCAAACAAATTGAAGAAATCCCAAAATGGCATTCAACGGCGTGCGGATTTCGTGCGACATGTTGGCAAAAAAGGCCGCTTTGAATCTGTCCGATTCTTGTACCCGTAAAAACGCGTGTTGCAATTCGGCCGTTTTTTCGTTAACCATAAATTCCAAATCACTTTTGTAGTGATTCAGTTCGTCGTATGTTCTCTGCAATTCTTCGTTTACCGTCGTCAATTCTTCATTGGTGGCTGCCAATTCTTCGTTAAAGGCCGTTAATTCATCCTTCTGTTCGTTTAATTGGACATTAACCACTTTGCGTTGTTTGCTGTTTCTCCAAATAATCACCACAATAACAACGGCCAACACCAAAACGCATGTTAATAAAATAGTCAAAATTCCTTGCGTATGTATTCGACGTTGCTGGTCGGATATTTGCATGTTCATTTTTGCTTCACGATCGGCAAATTCGATTTGTGCCGACAACCGGGCTACCTCACGGCTGTTTTCGGCCATATTCAAAGAATCGGTTAATTCCCGAAATGTCATTTGGAAAGTGTATGCCAAATAATACTCGCGATTTTCGGCATACAAATTACTTAACAGTCCCGATAATTCGCGAACCATTTCGATCCACCGTATTTTTCGGGCATTTTCGTATGATATTTCCGCAAATCGGATTGCTTTTTTTATATCTCCCGTTTGTTGGTAATAGATTGCAAAACCTTTGGTGCATGTGGCCGAAAGTCGCGGATCGTTTAGTGTGAGCGATTTATCATACGCATCTTTGTAGTAATAAAAAGCCGAATCCGAATTGCCGAACAATTGATACAAGTAGCCCATTTTGTACAACATCAGCGTAACGGGCCGAGGATATGTTTTGTAACTTTGGATTGAAAGTCTTTGATAATCCAACGCCTTTTGTTTATCGCCGAGATAAAGGTAAAAATCGGCCATATCATTGTAGCTGTCGCCCAACTCGGGCGTAAATGCATGCGGCACTTTCCGATAAGCTTCAATTGCCCGGTTGTAAAAATCCGTTGTTAAAGTGCTGTCGTTTTGCGTTCTGTAAAAAGAACCAAGATCACGATAAATGGCTGCTTGGTGAATGGGATTATCCAAATCTTTGCTCAGTTCCAACGTTTGGTACAAATATTCCAATTGTCGATTACGAAATCCCAAACTCGCATAGGCGCTCGCTATTTGGCTGTACAACACGCAACAAGTCAATGTATCATGAAACGATTCGAATATGGCGGCGCTCTCTTGCAACACTTCGATGGCTTTGTCTAATTTTCCGTTGCTTTGCAATGTTTTTCCTAGACTCATGTCTATATATCCCTTGCACTTTTTGCCGTCGAGAGTTTCAATAATATCTTTTGCCCGCCGGTATGCTTTTTCGGCTTCATCATATTGTACCAACGAATAATATGCGTCGCCCGTTACCGCATTTACTTTGAAATCTTCCATTGTTCCGCGTACCGAACGAGGCATGGTTGCTTGAGCCAACTTAGCCCGTTCCAACATACCGGCCGGATTGCCGAACATGTCCATGTTATACACGTATGCCGTATGAACGCGACAGATCGATAATGAGTCTCGGAGTTTTGTCGCAAGCATCAATGCGCTGTCGCAATACATTGCCGCTCTGAACATAATCGTCTTATCTTGATAGGAACGAACAATACGAAGGTATAAATGCAGTTTAATCTCGTCATTGGCGGCCGTTTTCAGATCTTGCAGCAATTCTTCAAGGGGAGCGGCTTCGATATCAACACAAAAAACGGCACGTCCGGTGTTTGTGGTAGCTCCCACATTCCACCAGCGTTTGGTTTCTGCCTGTGCGTAACATTCTGCTATCGTTATCGACAGAAGAAATAAAAGCGAGATTATCGTTTTGCGATTGATTTTCACGCGTCGTATAGTTTTTGTATCATCGGGATAGTTTAATCTCCCGTAATTGTTGTTTTCCCGGGAATACTACTTTGCATTCATTTATACATGGTGCAAATCTAATATATTTTGTTTTTGTTTAACGTATTTTTTTTACGAATTGTCGACAAAGTTTCGTGAATCGATCATATGGCATTACGAATGATCGACGGGGAAATTCGTACCGGAATTAACATTTTCCGGTGTAATGATTTCCAAACCTTTATAACGAAGCAATAATTGAGCGACGGCCAAAACATCTTTTTCACAGTAACGTACGATTCGCAACAAATCATTTTCTTTCCAAAATACGTTTGCCACTTGGCTTCCGTCGATATCGTCCTTGGGTGAAGGAATACCGAAAACATGCGTTAACACTTTCAGTGAAGTATAACTTTTATAGTCGCCGAAACGCCACAAATCCATGGTATCCAAGAAAGAAACCTCCCAAGGTTTTTTACCCGCAATGTCGAGAATATCGGGTAATTTCATTCCGTTGATCAACATACGTCGGGCGATGTACGGGAAATCGAATTCTTTTCCGTTATGTGCGCATAGTTGCACGTTATGTTGCATGCCGAAACGCTTGAGTGTTTCGGAAAATTCGTTTAATAATTTCGATTCGTCTTCATTAAAACAAGATTTTAAACGAAATGCCGTTTGTCCGTCGGGCAGTTTATACATAAACCCGAGCGAAATGCATACTATTTTACCGAATTCGGCATAAATTCCGGCTCTTTCGTACATTTCGGCAGGTGTTTGTCCATCCTTACATAAAAAGGCGGCTTTTGATTCCCACAAGCGTTGCGTATATTCGTCAAGTTGTTCGAAATCGGGACATTGAGGCACCGTTTCGATATCCAAAAAAAGGATGTCTTCAAGTTGTATGTGATTCAGCACGATAACCGAGATTTAATGCGGTGTTTGGGTTTCGGATAAAAGTCGAAAAACCTCGAAAGGTTTCGAAAACTTCCGAGGTTTCAATATTATTATAATGTATTTATTGGCAGTCGCCGTTGCAATCTCCGCATTGGCCCGACGAACAACTTCCGCCGCCGTGAATGTGACCGTGAGCCAATTCTTCGGCCGTTGCCTCGCGAACGTCCACTACGGAACCCGAAAAGAATAAGTTGTCGCCCGCAAGCGGATGATTGAAGTCCATAACAACCGAATCGTCCTTCACTTCGACCACAATACCGTTCAAACGATTGCCTTGCGAATCGGTCATCGGAATAGCGTTGCCTTCAACCAGCAGATCGTTGTCGATTTCACCGTCGACCATGAATGCGTTTATCGGAATGTCGACCACTGCATCTTCAACGGCAGGGCCGTATGCGTTTTCGCTTGTCAACAGGAATGCGAAATTGTCGCCCGTTTTCATGTTTTCGATGTTACGTTCGAATGCCGGCAACAAACTCTCCGTTCCGTAAATAAACATCAACGGACGATCAGCATTAACGGTTTCTATGATCTCGCCGTCTTTGCTTTCGAGCCGAAGTTCGTACGACAATGATACTACTTTGTTTTTTGAAATATTCATCGGATTGTTTTTAAAATGAGACGACAAAGAAACCCGAATATCTCGAACTTTCAAAATTTTTATGTCTTTTTGTCGTGTTCGATTTTGCCGAAAGGAAAACCGTTTTTTACATGTTTTTTTATATTTGAAAGTTTTGCGTATCTTTGTCGCGGGTAAGTCCTATACGACCAGCTCCCATTGAATCCCCCAGGGCCGGAAGGCAGCAAGGGTAAATGGTTGTAGCGGTGCGATATAGTAAGCTTACCCATTTTTTTATCATCATTACTGAACATAAAACAGAATCATCATGACTGATGTACAGTGGAATAGGCTTGTTTCCGTCGTAAACGGAGTTTCGCAAACCGACATACCCGTGGGGTTTATTATTGACAGTCCTTGGTTGCCCAAATGGTACGGTATATCGCTGTTGGATTATTTTTCCAACGATGAGTCGTGGATCAAAGCGAATTTTGTAGCTGGTGAAGCGTTTCCCGAAGTGATATTTCTTCCCGGTTTTTGGAGCGAGTACGGGATGTGTACCGAACCGTCGGCTTTCGGGGCCAAATGTACGTTTTGGAAGAACGAATTCCCGTTTGCCGATAAAATTATCAAGAGAATTGAAGACATCGATGATTTGAAGGACCCGAATCCGGCAATCGACGGATTGTTGCCTTTTATGCTTAATCGTTTGGTGAAAGCGCAACCGGCCATCGAGGCGGCCGGACAACGAATTCGTTTTTCCGTATCGCGCGGCCCGTTGAACATCGCATCGTTTTTGATGGGAGCCACCGAATTAATGATGGCGCTTATTGAAGATCCCGATAGGGTACATCGTCTGATGCGTGTCATTACCGATTTTCTCAAGCGGTGGCACGAGATTCAACGGCAAACATTTTCATCCGTGGACGGAATCATGATGTTGGACGACCTTGTGGGGTTTGTCGGCGAGGAAGATTTTTTAACCTTCGGATATCCTTACATCAAGGAAATTTACGATGCGGCGCCGGTATCCGTGAAGTTTTTCCATAACGATGCCGATTTCAGAGCTTCCGTTAAATATTATCCCGACATGGGGGTTAATCTTTTCAACCCGGGAATACAAACGGGCGTTAATGAAATAAAAGAAGCAACCGATAATCAACTTACCGTATTGGGCAATATTCCTCCCCGCGATGTGTTGGCGGCAGGCACGCCCGAAGCCGTGGAACAGGCCGTAACCGATTTACTTGTCGGATTACGCGACAAATCTCGTTTTATTCTTTCGTGCGGAGGAGGGATGCCGCCGGAAACACCCACGGAAAATATTAACGCATTAATTCGCGCAAGCAAGGCATTTCGATACTAATAGACTTGTTTATCGAAAAAATCAATTGTCCAAAATTCGGTAAACGGTTTCCATTTGGGCCACGGTCAATTGTCCCGGAGCGGTTAAATGCGCTTCGTCAACGGAAGCGAATGTAAAATCGGCACCCAACAGTGGCGCGGCAATTCGGGTAATCTTTCCGAGATCGCCCATGGCAAAAGCAATCAACTTGTCGTATTGTTCGTAAAGCGCCATTACCCGAGCGCAATCGGCCGGCGACTGAGCCGTGACGGCTATTTTTACGCGATCGGCGCCCATGTTTTTTGATTGTTCGATGATTTGATGTAAGATATCGGTATCCGGTGTCGATTCAAAATGATGATACGAGATGATTACGTTGCATCGATATTCCCGAGCCAAATCAATCAACGGTTGTCGATAATTCGGTTCGGCTTCGTATTCGATATCCACATATGCGGCACCCGCGCGGATGGCAGCCGATAGTTGAATCATGCGTTCGCGTTCCGTATATTTTCCGGGACGGCATGTTGCAATCCATTCGCGACATTGCATCGCCAAAATATCGATCTTTTCGGGATCGAGACTCATCAGATCAAGCCGTACTTCAACCAACGGTCGGGCAGCGGCCGCTTGCAAACATTTTCCGAAAACCGGTTCGCCGATGCTGACGCAAATTTTGTTGTTCATCAATCCGAGGTTTCGACTTGCGAATAATATTTCATGAATTGGATGCGTTCGTACGACGTGGGCGTATCGGTTTCGAATCGACTCATGGTGCCGGCAAACTGATCGATGTAATTGTACCCGTTTTGAGCCATCCACTTTTCGATCTCACTCAATATGTCGCCGATCTGCTCAAGACCGTTATTGTAAATGGTCGAAACCACTTGTGTTGCCGCGCCGCCCGCCAACAATACTTTTATGACGTCGCGTCCCGAATGAACGCCCGTCGATGCGCATAAGTCGCAGGAAACGGATCCCGATTTCATGGCAATCCAACGCAAGGTATTCGACAATTCGGCCGGAGTGCTGAACATATTGGTTGCCACCACTTGTCGGTTGTCGATATTGATATCCGGACTGAAAAAACGATTGAATAACACCAAGCCGTTGATACCGGTTTCCGATAAATTATCGATCACACGGCTGAGGTCGGCAAAATACGGACTTATTTTAACCGTAACGGGAATGCTGACGGTTTTGCGTATTTTGTTGATGATATCGAGATGTATCTGTTCGATGTCGGCCGCCGATAATACCGAATCATACGCCTGCAAAGCGATGTTCAGTTCCAACGCATCGGCGCCCGCTTCCTGCAATTTGGTTGCAAATGACGTCCATCCGCTTGACGATACGCAGTTGATGCTGGCAATAACCGGAATGCGGAGTTTCTGTTTGGCTTCTCGAACGGTTTGTATGTAATTCGCCAAATATTCGGTTTTGATATGTGTATCGATGTAATCGAAAGTTTCCGAACTGCGAAGGTACATCATGCTGTCCTCGTTTGCTTTTCGCAAATAATGATCGGCATCAAGAAAAATTTGTTCTTCGAACAATGATTTCATGACCACGGCAGCCACGCCGCTTTGTTCCAAACGTTGGAGATCGACAATCGAACGGGTTAATCCCGAACTTCCCGCAATGATCGGATTTTTCAAATGCAATCCCAAGTATTTTACCGATAATTCCGCCATAACATTTATTATTTCAAAATTCAAAAATTACATATTGTCAACCGCTAATTGCTCCTTGTACAGATGTATGGTTTTTTCCAAACCGAAATAAAGTGCATCGGATATCAAAGCATGTCCGATGGAAACTTCGGCAATAAACGGTATTTGCGATATCAAATATCGTAAATTTTCCAAACTTAAATCATGTCCCGCATTGATACCCAATCCCAACGATTGGGCCAACAGTGCGGCTTCACGAAACGGGCGTACCGCCGCTTCTCTGTCTTTCGGAAAGATATGCGCGTAAGGCCCCGTGTATAACTCGATTCTGTCGGTACCCGTTTGGGCTGCCGCTTCGATATGTCGGGGTTCCGTGCCCGTAAATAAGGACGTTCTGATGCCGCTTTGTTTCAGACCTTTCACGATGTCCTTAAGGAACGATTGATGAGCAACGGTATTCCAGCCGGCGTTGGAAGTAAGGGCATCGGCGGCATCGGGAACCAGCGTCACTTGATGCGGTTTGACTTCGAGCACCAATCGCATGAACTGAGGGTTCGGATTGCCCTCGATATTGAACTCGCCGGATACCCGTCCGCGCAGGTTACGAACATCCTCGTACCGAATATGCCGTTCGTCCGGACGCGGATGAACGGTGATACCTTGCGCTCCGAACTTTTCGCAATCGACGGCCACTTGTACCACATCGGGAATATTCCCGCCCCGTGCATTGCGAATGGTGGCCACTTTATTGATATTGACGCTTAATAGTGTATTCAAAATTTAAGATTCAAAATTCAAACATTACTTTCTAAATTCCGGTTTCAAAATCGGTTATCCTCCGGCTTTTTTGGCTTTGTAGCCTTTTTGCAGCAACCACTGCATGATTTTATCGCGAAAATCGCCTTGAATCAATATTTCGCCGTCTTTGGCCGCGCCGCCCGTTCCGCACTTGGACTTTAATTCTTTGGCCAAATCCGTCAAGTCATCGTTTGTGCCGATAAAACCGGTGATTAACGTAACCGATTTTCCGCCGCGATTTTTTTTGTCCAACATGACTCGCAAATCCTGTTGTGCCGCCGGAAGCGTTTCCGATTCTTCCGGTTCGTCATATTGATACCGAAAGTCGGGATTGGTGGAATAAACGACGTTGACTCTGTTTTTCGACTGTTGTTTAGCCATTTATTTATCGAAATAATGAAATTACCGAACATGCAAACTTATATAAAAATCACGAATTCGGTGCAGCATACGTAAAAAAGCCGACGAAACCGACCGGTTCTTGAACATTCGAAAATCAAATCCGAAAAGTCGTGCCGATCAAACAACAATTTGACATATATTTGCGGCAACCCGATAGACTTACGAATAAAAACGCGGTAATTCGGATTTTGTTAAAACATCAAACACTTCAATTGTTAAAATGATTGTAATAGCGGATGGAGGCTCAACCGGTACCACATGGTGCACGATCGGGAAAAACATGACATCCGAAATATGTCGAACCGGAGGGATCAATCCTTTTTTTCTCGCAGCCGGGGATATTTCGCGATTGTTGGAAACGGAATTTACGCTTCCGCGGAACGGTGTTTCGTCGGTGTTTTTTTACGGAGCGGGTTGTAATCTACCCGACAAAAAACAAATGCTGTCGGGTGTTTTGTCGTCGTTTTTCGACACCGGGAACGTTGAGGTAAACGGCGATCTTTTGGCTGCCACTCGTTCACTTTGCGGCGAAAAACCGGGAATAGCGTGCATTTTGGGAACCGGGTCCAATTCATGTTTGTACGACGGCAGAGAAATCGTGCAAAACGTTCCTCCGCTCGGATTTATTCTCGGGGATGAGGGCAGCGGCGCTTATCTCGGGAAAAGATTATTGGGCGATATTTTCAAAAATCGGATTTCGGAACCCGTTCGCGACACTTTTTTTGCGGCTTATCCCGATACGACTCTCGGAAATGTTCTCGAAAGCGTTTATCGCAATCCCTTTCCCAATCGTTTTTTGGCGCAGTATGCCGAGTTTGTTGCCGCAAATATTCATTATCCGGAAATTCGGAATTTGGCAGACAACGGATTTCGGGAATTTTTTGAACGAAATGTCATGCAATATCCCGATGTACGACAATTACCCGTTCATTTTACGGGAAGTGTTGCGTACTTTTTTGCGGATCGATTGGAATGCATGGCCCGATCTTTTGAGTTAAACATCGGAATTATCTCACGCGAACCGATTGACGGGTTAATTGAATATCATGTAGCGAAGCTTGCGGGCGGGTTCGATTGAACAATGCGTGTTTCATATTAAAATAAAATCAATAATTAAACCTATCGGATTTCTGAAACCCGATAGGTTTTGCGATAAATCGACAGACTTGACGAAATGAATCAAAAAACGGATCGGTTAAGCATTACGGAATCACCTTCTAATTTTCGACATTTGGAGAAAATGTCCGTTCACGATATTTTGGTCGGAATAAATCGGGAAGACGCCAAAGTTCATTCGGCGGTGGAAAAAGCTATTCCGCAAATCGAAGCTTTGGTTGAACGGATATCGGAACGGTTGCTTTCGGGCGGGCGTTTGTTTTATTTGGGTGCGGGAACGAGCGGAAGGCTCGGGGTATTGGATGCATCGGAAATTCCTCCCACATACGGTATTTCCGATGTGATTATCGGATTAATTGCCGGAGGCGACACGGCGTTGCGAAAATCGATAGAGGATGCCGAAGACAACCGGAATAAAGCATGGGAAGAATTGTCGGCGGCGGGGATTCAAAAGAATGATGCCGTGTTGGGAGTAGCCGCATCGGGAACGACTCCATACGTGATCGGAGGAGTGGAAAAGTCTCGCGAAAACGGACTACTTACCGGATGTATTACCTGTAATCCCGATTCGCCGTTGGTTCGTGCGGCGGAATATCCCGTGGAAGTGGTGGTCGGGCCCGAATTTGTGACCGGAAGCACACGAATGAAATCGGGAACCGCTCAAAAACTTGTTTTAAACATGATTTCCACAACCTTGATGATCAAAATGGGGCGGGTGAAGGACAATAAAATGATCAATATGCGATTGGCCAACCAAAAATTGGTGGAACGGGGAAAGCGTATGATTGTCGAAGAACTCGGTATTTCGTCTGCGGAAGCGGAAGAGTTGCTGTTGAAATACGGTTCGGTGAAGAAAGTCATTGAAAGCAAACGATAAACGAATGAACGTAAAAACGGTTGACATGAAAAAATTTCTCTCAATGACAATGTTTGTACACCGCAAGTTGCTTTGTCTTGCATTATTACCGATATTGTTCATTGTATCTTGTCGCGCTCAAGATTCTACGGTGAGGGTGGGAGCGGAGTGCTTTGATGAATATCTCCCGCTTTTGAAAGGAAAACGGGTTGCCGTTATGGCGAATCACACGAGTTTGGTCGACAACGAACATTTGGTCGATATGCTGAAAACAAAAGGCGTTAACTTAACGATCATTTTTTCTCCCGAACACGGTTTCAGAGGAAATGCCGATGCGGGAGAGCATGTTTCCGACGGTGTTGACGAGAAAACGGGCATTTCCGTTCGTTCGCTGTATGGAGGGAAAAGTCAAAAGCCGAACGATGAGGCCATGCAGTCGTTTGATGTGTTGATTTTTGATATACAGGACGTCGGGCTTCGTTTTTACACGTATTATATTTCCATGGTTCATTTAATGGATGCATGTGCCGTGCACCGCAAAAAAATGATCATGTTGGATCGCCCGAATCCCAACGGACAATATGTGGACGGTCCCATTTTGGACATGAAATACAAATCGGGTGTCGGTTGGTTGCCCATTCCTGTTGTGCACGGTATGACGCTCGGCGAAATGGCATTGATGATCAACGGTGAGAATTGGCTTCCCGAAGGTCGCGTTTGTGATCTCGCCGTGATCAAATGCAAGAATTACACGCACCAAACAATTTATCGACTTTCCGTGCCGCCGTCTCCCAATTTGCCCGACATGAAATCGATTTATCTTTATCCTTCCGTTTGTCTTTTCGAGGGCACCGTCGTGAGTTTGGGCAGAGGTACGTCGTTTCCGTTTCAGATATACGGTCATCCCGATATGAAAGGATGTTCGTTTGAGTTTACGCCCCGAAGTATTCCCGGAGCTAAAAATCCGCCTTTATTGAACCGACTTTGCCGCGGAGTTGATTTGCGGTCGATTCCCGATGAGGAAATTCGAAAAAACGGCCTCGATTTGACTTACCTTATTGATGCGTATAATAATCTGAATATAGGCGATCGCTTTTTTACCACGTTTTTCGAAAAACTCATCGGTGCAGCTTATGTTCGTAAAATGATTGAGGACGGGAAATCGGCCGGGGAAGTAAAAGCCGCGTGGAAGGACGACGTCGAGAAGTTTAAGAAACAACGTCATCCTTATTTATTGTATTCGGAATAAAGATGATATTTTTTTTGTATTACATTGTAGGTTAATAATTTATTGAATGGCAAAAAGACAATAGGTAATGTTTTAGAAACGAGTGGAGTTCTTTCGTTTGCGTTGGTTTACATCGTTTCGAATAACTTTTTGCAAGAAAAAACTTTTATTTTTAATAATTTAAAAATGAGCCGTTCAGAAAAATAGAATGAGCCGTAAGATAAAGTAAAGATCGCTATTTCTCACTATTTTTACATTTGTATTCAAATGTATCAGTATGGAAAATTCACAAATCGAATCGCAAACCTTCAATTATTCCGATATTTTTTTCAGTTGCTATTCTAAAGACGAACGGCAACATACGGAAATGATAAAGGAACACATGCTTATTTATGTCTATTCCGGCGAAATAGTGCTGACGGAAGGCAAAAAGAAAACGGAGATACAAAAGGGCGAATGTGTTTTTCTCAGGCGTGACAACCGCGTCAATATGACCAAACAATCAAAAAATGGTGAGCGGTTCAATGCTATTTTCATGATGTTCAAACGGAGTTTCCTCCGTAAGTTCTACCAAACCGTAGATAAAAATCGGTTGCCTCCGGAAGCGGAAAAATATAAGCCGAGTGTCATAAAACTACCGAAGACGCCCCATATTACAAGCCTGTTCCACTCAATGACCCCCTATTTTGATTCATCTATAAACCCTACCGAAGAATTGATGAACCTTAAATTGTCCGAAGGAGTTTATTCGCTTTTGAATATCAGCGAGAAATTTTATCCTTGTCTTTTCGACTTTACCGAACCGTGGAAAATCGACATCTTCGATTTCATGGATAAAATCTATATGTACGACCTTTCGATAGAAGATATTGCGCATTTCACGGGGCGCAGCCTTACTACCTTCAAACGCGATTTCAAAAAAATAAGTAATCTTCCGCCCGAAAAATGGCTGATAAGCAAACGACTAAAAATCGCGTATGATAAAATTCATAATGAAAACAGGAAAGTATCGGATATTTATTTGGAAATCGGATTTAAAAGCCTTTCCCACTTTTCCACTGCGTTCAAAAAAGAATATGGATTTGCACCAACAAAGATGAACTGAAAATCGGCCTTTTCAATAAAGTTTTTCGGGACACAGGCGAAACCACCGCTTGCGGCTCTCTTTTTACCTTTGCATCAGATTTTACTACTTATTGAAATTGTTTCCTGTATTTCGATGGCGGCATCCCCATAGCCTTCGTGAAAACCCTGACGAAATGGGGCAAATCATTGAATCCTACCATAAAGCATATTTCCGAAACCTGTTTCTGTGAATGTTTGAGCAGTTCGCAGGCGGTGTTCAAGCGATATTGGCTGACGAATTGCGAGAAAGTCATTCCCTTGCAACGTTTGAAGTAGGAACAGAATGCAGAGCGGTTCATTCCTACCTCAGCAGCGATATCTTCCAAAGCAATGGGGTGGACATAATGCCCCATCACATAAGTGGAAATTTGCTGCATACGCCTCACATCACGTTCGATCCGCGTGGGCTTCCCAACGGAAATATGGTCAGACGTGCCGAAGATTGCGGGTAGCAGACGAAACATCTCGCACAAGCGATCCAGTTCATCCATCCCGGTCATTTTTGTAAGTGTTTTACGGATGACACGGGAACTTTCCGCCCCGAACTTCAGTGCATCGACAGGAAACTTTATGTCCGTCATGCGGTTTCGAAGTTCAGAAAACAGTTCCATGCACCGCACTACAAGAGCATCGCTGAAAGCCACCATCAAATAGCAGATATTACCGGTCTTGTCCG
>JAVBNP010000099.1:0-21381 GCA_031551455.1 Bacteroidales bacterium
CGTTTCGGCGGATTGATTTTCAACGACGAGACGCACGATTATGTCGCGCCGAAACGAAGCATGGCATTGGTGCAGCATTTTTTGCAATTGACGGTGAATCGTAACCGACATTTACCGTTGCGTAAAGTATTGAAGCCAAACTCCGATCGCATCAACGAGATGTTGCAACGTACGCGATCATCTATCACGCACGACTACGTGGTAACGGTTATCGGCGACATATTCAATCTCAACAATGACAGTAAATACTTTTTACGAGACATGGCATACCGCAATGATGTGATGTTCATTCACATCGAAGACCCGATGGACGAACAATTGCCCGATGGACGTTTAATCTTTACCGACGGTAATCGCCAAATCATGTGGAATAACCGGAAAAACGATTGGGGCAAGAAATACACGGAAAGCTATCGGCAAAAAAAAGCCGCCGTGATTGAAGAATTTCGGCATTACAAAATTCCCGTTTCCGTTATGGACACCGCAACGCCGATCGAAGACCAAGTAATCAAGAAACTGGGAAGAGATTTGAGACATTAACAAAATTCAACCTTCGATACTTTATCGAAAAACAACCAAAAATCAAACATAAAAAATGACTGACCTTCGTTTGGCGGTATTGATCGATGCGGATAACGTGTCCCATGTCAATATCAAAGAAATACTTGAAGAAATTGCCAAGTACGGCACTCCCACGTTGAAACGGATTTATGCCGACTGGACCAAACCCGGCGCCAACGGATGGAAAAACGTATTGCTGGACAATGCCATCACGCCCATTCAGCAATACGGCTACACCACGGGGAAAAATTCCACCGACAGCGCCATGATCATCGACGCGATGGATATCCTGTATTCCGATCGTGTTGAAGGGTTTTGTATCGTATCGAGCGATTGCGACTTTACCCGACTGGCGGTTCGGTTGCGTGAAGCGGGGAAGAAAGTAATCGGCATCGGCGAGAAGAAAACGCCGCCCGCGTTCATCGCCGCTTGCGAAAAATTTATCTACATCGAAATTTTGAGCCGAAAAGAAAGTTCTTCCGATACCGGAAAAATAAAAAGCAAAACAAAGAAAGAGGCCGCGAGTCCGACGCCCTCCGTCAGCAAAGTCGATAACAAATTCATCCAACTCATCAAAGCCTCGATCGATGATTTGGCCGACGATGAAGGTTGGGCTTCGTTGGGCGACCTCGGCAACTTGATCTTAAAAAAGCAACCCGATTTCGACCCTCGTAATTACGGTTTTTCCAAGTTTTATTCGTTGATCAAAAGCATCAAAGGCATTCAAACAGACGAGCGCCCCACGGCAAGCGGCAAAAACAAAATAATATACGTAAAAGCGGACGGAAACGGTTAACGGAAAATACCCGAACCGAATAATCACACACATCGAATATCATGGCGCTTACCGATTTTACATTAAGAGAATGGCGTTTGTCTGACAGCGATTCGTTGGCACGCCATGCCGATAACATCCGTATTTGGAACAATCTGCGCGATTTGTTCCCGAATCCGTATACTCGAAACGACGGGATTGCATTCATATCTCACGTAACGACAAAACCCCGTCCCGCAGTCGATTTTGCCATTGATGTCGGCGGTGAAGCCATCGGCGGTATCGGCATCGTTCCGCAACGCGATGTGGAACGCATCAGCGCCGAAATCGGCTACTGGTTGAGCGAAAGTTTTTGGAATAAAGGAATCATGACCGAAGCCGTAAAAGAAATGGCCAAATATACCTTCGAGAACTTTCCGTTATGCAAACTGTACGCGCCCGTGTTCGAATACAACATTGCCTCCGGACGCGTGTTGGAAAAAGCCGGTTTCGAAAAAGAAGCCGTATTGAAAAAAGCAGCCGTTAAAAACGGAAAAATAATCGACTTGCATTATTACGGGTTGATTAAAAACGCGTTATAATTCGTTCTGCCGTTTTTCAAAAGACCGGTTGTTTCGATAATCCCACCGGTAATATTTTCATTATATATCTATACTAAAAATCAACATTTTACGCGATACGGAAAAAATTATCGATTCAATGATACATTGATTCGTAACATTCTGTATTTTCGCAACTTTTATCGACCATATTTTGTTATCAATTTTTAAATCATAAAGGCCGACATGAGAAAATGGAGAACCGACGATTCGGTGGAACTTTATAACATTGCGGGATGGGGATTGAACTATTTTTCCGTCAACGATAAAGGAAATGTGGTAGTTACCCCCAAGAAAGGCGGTGTCAGCGTCGATTTGAAAGAAATACTCGACGAATTGCAACTTCGCGACGTAGCGGCGCCCATGTTGCTGCGTTTTCCCGATATTCTGGATAATCGGATCGAAAAAATTTTCAACAGCTTTAAGATAGCATCGGAAGAGTACGGTTATCAAGCACAAAATTTCATCATTTATCCGATTAAGGTAAATCAGATGCGTCCCGTTGTCGAAGAAATCGTCAGCCACGGGAAAAAATTCAACATCGGACTCGAAGCCGGTTCCAAACCGGAGCTTCATGCCGTGTTGGCCACCAACACCGACACCGATTCGATGATCATTTGCAACGGCTACAAAGACGAAGATTACATCGAACTCGCTCTGCTGGCGCAAAAAATGGGTAAACGCATTTTTATCGTCATCGAAAAATTAAACGAGCTGAAATTGGTGGTAACCATGGCCAAACGACTGAAAGTGATTCCAAATGTGGGAATTCGCATCAAGTTGGCCAGCATCGGAAGCGGTAAATGGGAAGAATCGGGCGGCGACGGCAGCAAATTCGGACTGAATTCCAGCGAACTGTTGGAAGCATTGGACTTGCTCGAAAAGAAAAACATGAAAGAATGTTTGCGCTTGGTACATTTTCACATCGGCAGCCAAGTAACCAAAATACGTCGCATTAAAAACGCATTGCGCGAAGCGTCTCAATTTTACGTACAACTGCGTTCGATGGGTTACAATGTCGATTTTGTCGATATCGGTGGCGGACTCGGCGTCGATTACGACGGAACGCGTTCGGCAGTGAGCGGAAGCAGCATCAATTACAGCATACAGGAATACGTCAACGACTCCATATCCACCATCGTCGATGTCAGCAACAAAAACAACATTCCGCACCCGAACATCATTACCGAATCGGGGCGATCGCTTACGGCACATCATTCGATATTGGTATTCGAAGTATTGGAAACTACTACCCTACCCTCGTGGAATGATGATGATACAGTAAACGAAGACGATCACGAATTGGTACGCGATCTGTATACCATTTGGGACAATCTCGGCCAACCGCGGATTTTGGAATCGTGGCACGATGCGCAACAAATCCGGGAAGAAGCGCTCGATTTATTCAGTTTGGGATTAATTGATTTAAAAACCCGTGCGCAAATCGAACGGTTGTTCTGGTCGGTGGCACGCGAAGCTTACGGTATCGCCGGCACTGCCAAACATGCGCCCGAAGAATTACGATTGTTATCCAAAGCGTTGTCCGATAAATATTTTTGTAATTTTTCATTGTTTCAATCCTTACCCGATTCTTGGGCAATCGATCAGATATTTCCCATCATGCCGATTCATCGTCTCGATGAAAAACCCGAGCGTTTTGCCACTTTGCAGGATATCACTTGCGATTCGGACGGAAAAATCGACAATTTTATTTCCACACGCAACTCCGCTTATCATCTTCCGGTACATCCGCTTAAAAATAAAGAACCTTATTACATCGGCGTATTTCTCGTGGGGGCATATCAAGAAATATTGGGCGATTTGCACAACCTGTTCGGAGATACCAATGCGGTACATATTTCGATTAACGACGACGGTTACGAAATAGATAAAGTTATCGACGGCGAAACCGTTGCCGAAGTTTTGGAATACGTGCAATACAATCCCAAAAAACTCGTTCGCACGATGGAAACTTGGGTTACAGGGTCCGTAAAAGCAGGCTTGATCACGGCAGAAGAGGGAAAAGAATTTTTATCCAACTACCGCTCGGGATTATACGGATACACTTATTTGGAATAAATCGTTCTTGTTCGAATAACGATTACTTTTTGCAAGATAACAAACAAAGGGTCACGCCACGCGGATGACCCTTTTGTTTGTTGGTCACTCATCTTATACTAAGTCGCTATCAAGATAAAACCTAACAGGTTTTGAAAACCTGTTAGGTTATGCTTTTTATGATTAATTATACACATGTTTGATGGCGTTTTTTGTATTACACCAAAAAGTAATGTTATGTTGGGACGAGATAAATACATCAAACAAAAAAGCCATCCTTTCGGATGGCTTTTTTGTTTGATGCCTCTGTCCTGTTCTTATTGAACAATGGATTTAAACGTATTGTCTTGGAAATATTTTCCGAATTCAATATCTTTCTTTGCATTGGCTTTCAACTCGGCGCTCTTGGAACAAGCAGTACGCAAATGGTTCATCAACAATTCGGTATTTTGTGTTCTTGCACCGACAACAGCTTTCAAGTAATATACCAATGCATCGTCGCTCTTCACCGAATTCAATGTCGACAAAGCGGCGTCGTTTTGTTTTGCCAACAATTTAGCTAAAGCGGCATTGATTTCCACTTGGTTGCCGAAATAGCTGATGGCATCGCTGTATTTACCTTGGATGATTTTAACGGTACCCAAGTTGTATTTCACGTCATCGGTCGAACCTGCTGAGGTCAACAATTCTTCCGCTGCGGCAACATTACCTTCACGTAAAGCAACAACTGCCAAGTTATTTTTAACGATGTCGTCATTGTTGATGCTCTTGGCATCGT
This sequence comes from Bacteroidales bacterium, assembly GCA_031551455.1. Classification (GTDB taxonomy): domain Bacteria; phylum Bacteroidota; class Bacteroidia; order Bacteroidales; family UBA4181; genus JAIRLS01. Next base: position 4,772 of record JAVBNP010000099.1, read on the forward strand.
TCAAAGCGGTTTTGGCTTCGCTCGTGCGACCAAGGTTCAAATAAGCAACACCCAAGTTGTTTTTCGTACGATAATCGTTCGGATAATAACGAGCAGCAGCTTGGTAAACAGCCAATTTTCTGTTGGCATCTTGCGTCAAAGTACCGGCATACAGAATTTCTTCCAATTTCAATTTGCTCGGATCTTGATCGAATTGAGCGTTGATTTCTTGATCGGACAAACCGATAAGTTCAATGTTAACCGTCATTTTCGAACGACGCAATTGGGGAAGAATTTTCACCTTGATTTCGTCGTAAGCGGCAGCGATGTTTTTAATTTCGCGTTCACGAACAACAGGATCGGAATACATCGACAAAACACGAAGGATCAATTGTTTGTCGGCAATGTTTGATTCTTCCATCAATTTTTTGAAACCGTCCCAATCTTCCGGAGTAACCAAAACTTTCAAGAAGTCGGATTTCACGAGTTCGTCAACCTTAGCGGCTTTAAAGTTTTTGGTAAAGAAATCTTGACCGGTTTTTTCACGATTTTTCGAAAGCTTATCATTCAATTCATACGGACCGTCGGGAGAAGCATAAGCCGACAATTGAGAACCCGTGAATTGAATTCTTTCGTTTGTTTTTGCAGCTTTAACGGCATCGGTGAATTCTTTAATTTCCGGCTTTTTGGTTTCCGAAGAACGAACGTCTGATTGTTGAATGAGATATTTGATATCAGCGGTATAAGCATCGGGAGTGATACGTACATATTTATCGGGGGCATAAGTAGCTTTGCCGTTTTTTTCAACCAATAAACAAGTAGTAATGATACCGTCCGCCAATTTATACGGGTCAAAATCAAGAGATTTGTTACCTTTTGACGCAGATGCTTTCAACACCAATTCGGAAAGTTGAAATTCGGGGCTGTAAGTAACTTTCGAAACATAACCGAATGTTCCGCCGTCATACTTAATCACCTTGTTGTTTTCTTTCACGTTTTCGCCTTGTACTTTGTATGTGTCAAAGGCTAATTCGTTACTTCCGCTTTGCAAAGTGGGTGTAAGCGACATTACGACGCTTTTGTTGAAATATTTGGCGGGATAGGAACCATTGATGGAAATATTTACCTCATTTCCCACAAGCTCAAGAACAGGCGGGTTGACCGTATATTTAACTTCATCGGCTCTATCCTTCATCTTCTTTAAAGGATTACAACCACTGAACACAATGCCCAACGCCAAGGCGGACACTAAAATCAAATTATTCCTTTTCATAGCTACTTAATTATTTGTTTTTTAAGATTTAATTTTCGATATATTACCTGAAATAATTACGCAAATTTACTGATTATTTTTTCAAAACAAAGTTTAGGTTCATCAAAAAAACAAAAAATAAAAACATTTTTTTCTTTCCAAAAAACATACTTATACATAATATTTTGTATTTCAATAAAATATTATCTTTGCCATTATGTAAATAAATTACGATAATACATTGAAAAACCTTACACTTTATTATAAAAAACAGTTTTTATGAAAATTTGTTTTAATAATAATCGTTTTGCTCATATTTTCTTTTCCCGTCAGTACGCAGCACACAATTACAGATACATTATTAATATAATATTATATTTTTTGTTTTTATCGATATATTAAACAAATAGGTATAACATTCTGATTTACAATGTAAGCAAATCAAATAAAAATATTTAAAAAGAGCTCGAAGTGTTCAATACGAGAAACTTATATTCGGTCGAAATATGCCGCCGTTTAATTTAACCCAAACAAAAAAGACGAAATTTACAAAATCAATAGCTTATTTCTTTTGAGCGTTCTCGCTTCTTTTTCACCTCATAGGGATCGACGATCCTACCGAATCGATAGCAAATGAATATAGTAAGGAAAAGTTGTTGATTTTTTGCAACTTTGTATTCAATGGAAGGATTCGTAAAATCCATAATTTCGATTTTTTTGATAAACCCTTCGGCGATAACTCCCGCTTCCAACGCATGAATGATTCGATCTCGCTTGCTGTACTCGAAGTTGAATCCGAATTTGGCAAATGCTCCCGGAACCACACTCAATCCATCGAAACCTTTGAAAAAGGAAGCTCGACCGAGAACGGTTATGTTATTGTTGGCCCACGTGGAATTAAATTTTTCCGGCTCGGGCAAAGGTGTTAAATAGCCGTTCATATTTGCCTCCGCAACGTCGTAATAAATCGGTTTGAGCAAAACCAACGACGGACCGAAATTGTAAAAATAGCGAATGGCAACACCGCCTACGTCGTGTTTGCGATACATTTCATGCTGTTTTCCGTACCCGAAGCGAAAATCAAACGCAAGATTTTTCTTTCCGTATACAAATCTTGATCCGGACGGAGGAATGGTGTTCGAATAGGTTTTTGATTCTTTGGGGTGTTTCATATACGCAAAATCGACTTCAAACAGTCGTTTATTAAATGCATCCAACCGTTTCCCGTAACGGTAATTTGCACCCCATCCGTTAGAGTTGAGCATTACGGCCACAGACCATTCGTTACGGTAAAATACCTTCGGCTGAATATCTATTTCGCCTTGTGCATATACCGCAAAAAAACAATTAATTACACAAAGAAAAACCGTAATTCGTTTTTTCACGCCCGAAAATTATGTTACCGCATCTGCAATATATGGCTGAATTTTTGGTTAAAATTTTGAGTAATGATCGCTCCGAACATTGCACGATTAACCGGGCAATGTCGTACTTACGGGCGGCTCGACCGACGAAACCGAACGGTATGCCGGGCAAGGCTTACTGCTGCGGCACGATGAAAGAGCCATACCTGCAAATAAACAGAAAACCAAAATAATACACGCCTTTTTCATGGACATATTTTTTAAAAAATTTAAAAAGTAAAGATACAAACGATTATTTTAAATACAACTGTTTTACGTATAACATCTCAAAATGTTACAAATTTACTTCAAAAACTATGCCCGTTTTTCGAGCAATATCCGTCATATCCGCAATCACGTGCGGCAACAAACGGATTCCTTCCCGATTAATTCGTTCTTCATTTTCGCGTTCGGGATCGCCGGGAATCAACACTTTTTCTTGCCCTTTTACCGGACGAGCGCTGCGCATGGTTTCGATCCATTGGTCCATGCGTGCTTTAAATTCATCGCAAGGCATGAAAGCATCCACGCGCATGGCTCCGAAAAAATGGCCCCATCCTTCACCCGATTTTTGTTCCAACAACGGTAAATAGGACATCATGGGAGGAACAAACGGTCCGAAATTGGCTCCCGACAAAACGGCGGCAAGAATATCGACCGTTGCGCCGAGGCAATATCCTTTATGACTTCCGTGTTCGCGATCGCTGCCCAACGGCAACATCGAACCTCCATGTTCAATGACGGAAGGATCGTCGCTCGGATTACCTTCCGCATCCTGCGCATAACCGAAAGCTATTTTTTCGCCTGCTTGAGCGGCAAAGGTAAATTTACCGCGCGTAACGGGCGTGGTGGCAAAATCGGCAACAAACGGAGGTTGTTGTCCGGCGGGAACGGCAATTGCCAAAGGATTGGTTCCCAGCATCGGAACAGCGGAAAATGTCGGCGCCACCAAGGGACTTGCATTGGTACAGGCAAAACCGATCATGTCGTGCTCCAAAGCCATCATGGCATAGTATCCCGCAATACCGAAATTCGACGAATTACGTACCGATACCCAACCGGTTCCCGCCGTTTGTGCTTTTTTCACGGCAATACGCATAGCTTTGAGCGCCGGCAACATCCCGATGGTACCGTCTCCATTGATAACGGCCGTACTCGGACTTTCATGTACCACGCGTATGTTCGGTTTCACATTAATGCGTCCCGCTTCCCAAAGTTTAAAGTAGTCGGTAAGACGGGTAATTCCGTGCGTTGAAATACCGCGCGTTTCGGCCGACAAAAAAACCTTGGCGCATTGTTCCGAGTCTTCTTCGGAAAAGCCCATTTGTTGCAAAACGTTCGACGTGAAATCGAATAAACGGGAATACGAAAAGCTCCCTCCCGCCCCTCCCCCAAGGGAAGGATTAAAAACGTCGTTTGTGTCGGAGGAGGATTCTTTTTGCATTTTTTGATTACATGCGAAGCGCATCCTCCCCTCTCTTTGGGAGAGGGGATCTTATTTTCGATTGGTAATGGTAATTGCAGCTTGTGCGGTCGGCATGATCAATATGTCGTTGATGTTGACATGAGCGGGTCGCGATACGGCAAACCATATTGCTTCGGCAACATCATCGGCACCGAGCGGTACAAGCCCTTCGTATACTTTATCGGCACGGCCCTTATCACCTTTAAATCGTACGAGGGAAAACTCGGTATTTACCATTCCCGGCGCAACGGAAGTTACCCGAATGTTGTGTTTCAGCAAATCGATACGCATCCCTTTGGTCAACGCATCCGCTGCATGTTTGGTCGCACAATATACATTGCCGTTTTCGTAAACTTCTTTGGCAGCAATGGAAGTAATGTTTATAATGTGTCCTCGGCTGTTTTTGATCATCAGCGGCGCCACTTTACGGGTAATGTACAGTAAACCTTTGACATTGGTATCAATCATTTGTTCCCAATCGTCAACCGAACCTTCCTGCATGGGGCTCAATCCTGCGGCCAAACCCGCATTATTCACCAATACGGCAATGTTTTGCCACGATTTGGGCAATTGGTCGATCGCATTTTCGGTTTGCACGCGATTCCGAATGTCAAAATTCAGGACGAGCACATCGCATTTAAATTTAACGCCCAATTCGCTTTTCAGTTGATCGAGCAATTCTTTGCGACGCCCCGTAATAATCAAATTATATCCGTTCTCCGCCAAAATTTCGGCGGTTGCCTTTCCGATACCGGCTGTTGCTCCGGTTACCAACGCTATCTTTCTCATGTATTTATGGAAGAACAATCATCCTGCGATGATCTATTTTAAATATTTTTGCACAACTTCAAGAAAATCATTGAAAACCGCTGCATTCCCGGCAACCAATTCTTTTCCGAAAATATAATTATTTCCGCCCGAGAAATCACTGATTCGCCCGCCCGCTCGTGATAAGACAAACGCGCCGCCGACAACATCCCACGGGCTCAATCCGTATTCATAAAAAGCCTCGAAACGTCCGCATGCCACGTAGGCCAAATCGGTGGCTGCCGATCCGAGACGTCTCACGCCGTGCGAATTCTTCAAAAAGTATTCCAAACAATCGATATACGGTCGCATTAAATGATAATCGTAATAAGGAAAGCCCGTGGCGATGAGTGAATCTTGCACTTTTTTCTTATCCGAAACCCGGATTTCTTTTCCGTTGAGATAAGCGGGACCGTCTTTCCAAGCATAAAAACATTCGTCGAGCGTTATTTCGTATACGACGCCCGCGACAGGACAAATATTTTCCAACAAACCGATGCTCACGGCATACGGTGGCAGGCCGTGAATGAAATTGGTGGTTCCGTCCAACGGATCGATCACCCAATCAAAACGATCGCCCCGAGTCGTATCGGTGCCTTCTTCGGCAATGAACCCGGCTTCGGGTAACAGTTTTTGCAATCGATCGACGATCAACTTCTCCGCACCTTTATCCACATAGGTCACGAAGTTATGTACTCCTTTCACTTCAATGTTTTTTGCCGAAATCGCATTGACTTCATTGCGAATAAACTCACCCGCTTGCTTTGCAATATCGCATGCCTGCATGCAAAGATCTTTATAATTAATCATGTTAATTTATATGATACCAAAATTTACAGGGAGCAAAAATAAAACTTATTTCGTGGTTTTGTTTATTTTTCGTGATAAGCGACAGCATCGACTTTTCGGCTTTTTCAAAAAGGCCCGAATCGAAGTTCTCTCATATGAAACAATACCGGATCAGATTTTTATCCCAACCAACAGCACATCATCTATTTGATTGTGATCACCTTTCCATTCATCGTATTTTTGAGCCATGATTTGTTCCTGTTCGCGCATAGGCAAGTCACAAACTTTTAATAAGGTCGTTTTCAACCTTTTTGAAGAAAATTTTTTCGATTTTTCTTCATACCCGCCGAATTGATCGGCATAACCGTCGGAAAACATATAAATGCAGTCTCCCGCAACCAAGGGAATCAGATTATTGGTAAATGTCTTGTTACCGTGAAAATCCGAATAGGCAACGGGCATCTTATCCGCCTTTATTTCCTGCAGTTCATAGTTGCGAATCAAAACAAGCGGATTGTACGCTCCGGCGTATTGCAGCGTCATGCTGGGATAATCGACGATACACAACGCGATATCCATTCCGTCTTTGGTATCGCCTTCCTCACCCGACCTGCCCGTTTGATGCAACGAACGAATAACATGTTCTCTCAGTTTGTTCAAAATTTCGTTGGCATATACTTCATCTTCTTTGCCCACAATTTCGTTGAGAAACGCTACGCCCAACATACTCATGAACGCACCCGGAACTCCGTGTCCCGTACAGTCGGCAGCCACGATGATCAACTTGTCTTCTTTTCGAGACATCCAATAAAAGTCGCCGCTGACGATATCGCGAGGACGATAGAAAATGTACATGTCCAAAAAATCCCGCATCATATCGCGTTTGGGTAATATGGCTTTCTGAATACGTTGCGCATAGATGATGCTGTCGGTTATCTCTTTGTTTTGTCGGGCAATTTGATCGCGTTGTTCGGTTATTTCCTTATTTTGCAATTCCAACGTTCGATTGGTACGTTGTTTTTGCCTATAATTGCGGTAAACGTAAATTCCGAATCCTGCCAAAAAAACCAACAATAATCCGCCCAAAAAGATGATCACGTTTTGCATTTTCAATTTGGACAGTTGTTGATTGATTTGCGTGTTGAGGTCGCCTATTTGCGTTTGTTTGGCATGTATTTCCTCGCCGTATTCGGCATTAATACGGCCTTGTTCTTCTATTTCCCGTTGTTTCCCCGAAATCAACAATTCTTGTTGTTTGATCTTCTCCTCTTGATCGCTCAGTTCTTTTTGTTTCGCCGAAATATCGGTTATCAAATTTGTCAAACGGGTTTGTTGACGGGCGATTTGTTCTTTTTGCCGCTCGATTTCCCGAGTCATGGCCGCAATTTCCGCCGCATTTTCCGCTATTCTTTTTTCTTGTTTTTCTATTTCTTTCTTTTGATTCTCGATCTCCAACCGTTGCCGGGCAGTGATTATCTTCTCGTCATCCAGTTCCTGCTTGGTTTCTTTGAACAACGTTTCCCAATCTTCCTTGGTTTTGATCGCCGAAAAAGTCAGAATATCCATGTATTCGAAATTTTCTTTTCGCAAAACCTCTTCGTTTACTTCGTAATACGTTTTCCCTTTTTTGGCGACAAAGTTGATCATCGATTGTTTGAAGGCTCCGTCTTCCGTAATCAAAAGCGTCCCTTTTTTATGCAAAACAATCATCAAACTGTCAATATTTGCTTTGGGATTCCGACTTTTGTTGACATAAAGAATTTGCAGATTCGGCAAATTACGAAGATTATCCAATCGAATTACGTCGACGGATTTATTGCGTAATTTGGTTGATCCCAATGCTTGTCGGCGAATTTCGTCGCAAAGTCCCGAAGTTTTTTCCAAAATACCGATTTTCAGAATCTTTACGGATCTATCCTTCGGCCACGTAATTTGGCGAATGAAATCGAAAATATAAGCAGCCCGTTTTTCGTCGGTAAACGAATCGTCGTCCCGAACGGGAACAACAAACCCGCTTGCAACGATAAATACGCACAAGCCTATCAAAAGTACTTGTTTTTTCATGGTTGTAAATCGTTGTTTCGCATAAATTTTCGGGAACGTCACTTACAGGTAGTGGTTCCGTCTTTATATGCTTGAGAGTCTTCGAGCGTATCCAATGCATCATCGCAATATTCCTTGGATGTATTGGTTGCCGTGTTGGTACATGTTTTACACGTCTTGTCATCTTTGGAACACGCCGCAATGACGGCAATGCTTACAAATAAAACCGACACACCGATAAATACCGCCAATTTGCTTCCGATCGTTTTTTTACGGATTTTTCCCATGATTGTTAAAATTAATTGATTACGAGCGCACAAAAGTAATATTTTTTCATCCATCGACAAATCGCGCATTTTTACTTTCCTCAAAATTCGTTATACGGTTTTTAAGCCTATTTTGTTACAAAATAGGATCGGATCGCACGACTATTTCACCGTTATCCGATCGGCAGATATCTCAATCCGGGGTTTATCGATACATTTTTCTGATTTGCTTCACCAACATTTCGGCAATAAGGGCATTCCCTTTATCGGACGGATGAAGACCGTCATACGTCATATTAATTGCTTCTTCGGGATACGGATATGTATCGTTTTCGGGATCGAACGGCACATCAATATAATCGGGGTACGGATAATCCCGATACATCCCGGTCAACGGGTCTTTCAACCGTTTGAATCGTACCATGTTTTTTTGAGTAATGCCGCTTTTTCCGTATAAGTCAATCACGGTCAGATGTTCGCGTTTACCTATGTTTTTGATTGCTTCGGCCACGTCGGCAAGGCTTTGTCCGTTTTTATCGCGATACGACCCGTAGGCTTTATTTTTGAAATCGGCAAAATAAACAAAATCACCGCGTTGCAACGGAGTAAACAAAATGATGCGTGCATCGCCGTTCAAACTTTTCATCTTGTCGATGATGATTCGAAAAGCGCCGTAAACGGTTCCGCTTCCCGTGGCATCGGCATAATCGGCCGGCGTACCGACGGGCCTGCCCGACCACCAATCGTTGGTACCCAAAAAGACGGTGTAGATATCCGCTTTCGGCAATCCCAATTCGTCAATTTTATCGGCAATACCGCCCGAGGTCCAGCCGTTAAATCCTTTATTGATGTATTCAATCCAAGGTAATTGTTCCGTTACCCGCGTCATATAGCCTTTTTTTACCCGATGATCCGTTTCATCGGGATGATCGTTCAAGTACGTAATGGAATCGCCCAAAGCAACCCATGTTTGTCGTTGCGGCGCCGGAGAAAATGCCGTCAATGCAATGAATAACAGAATAATCAATCGTTTGGTCATGTCTCGTAAAATTAAAATTTAAAAATACCGAATATCGGCTATATGCGGAAAAACCGATTTTATCCGCTTTTTCGATGTAATACGGAACCGTTCCGAAAATTTAACACCGACGCGTGGCATCGATCGGCATTTTTGCCTATATTTGTTGCTTTGATGTGCAAACTTAGTAAAACTTTTATTAATTCATTATCTAAAACCTTATCAAATGACCCCTCACACCTTTATCGCTTTTGACCTCGGAGCAACCAGCGGACGTGCCATTGCGGGAACGTTGGCCGACGATAAAATCACCATGGAAGAAATTTCCCGTTTCAATAACGGCATCATCGCGGTCGGCAATCATTTTCATTGGAATATTTTGGGAATTTACAATATTCTCAAAAACAGCTTGAAAACTTGTGCCGCGGAAGGAAAATTCCGACCCGAATCCGTCGGTATCGATACATGGGGCGTCGATTTCGGTTTGTTGGCCGAAGACGGTTCTTTGCTCGGCGAACCGTATGCTTACCGCGATCCGCACACGAACGGTATGCCGGAAGAGTATTTTAAACTGGTGCCGCGCGAAAAAGTATATGAATTGACGGGGATACAAGTTATGTCGTTCAACAGTCTTTTTCAGTTGTTTGCCATGAAACGGAACGGTTCTTCTTTGCTTGCGGCCGCAAAAGACCTGTTATTTCTGCCCGATTTATTGAATTATTTGTTTACGGGCGTAAAAAAAGCCGAATTTACGATTGCATCGACATCGCAAATGTTGAATCCCAAAACAATGACTTGGGCGCCCGAACTTTTTTCCGCCTTCGGCGCACCGCTTTCGCTCATGCAGGACGTTGTGTTACCCGGAACAATCGTGGGGCAACTTGCCGATAACATCGTCAAAGAAACCGGTATCGGAAAGATTCCGGTAATCGCCGTCGGCGCGCACGATACCGCATCGGCCATTGCCGCTGTTCCCGCCGAAGGGGAAAACTTTGCATATATCAGTTCGGGCACATGGTCGCTGATGGGAATCGAAACAAAGAAGGCGTTAATCGACAAAGAAACCGCCGCCATGAATTTCACCAACGAGGGCGGAGTTGAAGGTACGTTCCGTTTTCTGAAAAACATCACCGGAATGTGGTTGTTGGAACAATGTCGTAAAGATTGGGAACAAAAAAATTATTCGTACGATCGGTTGGTGGAAATGGCCAAAGCCGAAAAACCGTTCCTTTGTTTTGTCGATCCCGACGCACCGGATTTTCTGAATCCGGAAAGTATGGTAAAAGCCATTCGCGATTATTGCAGCCGTACGGGACAAAAAACACCCGAAACCGACGCCCAAGTGGTCCGTTGCATCTTCGAGAGCTTGGCCATGAAGTATCGTTACACATTGGAATTGTTGCATCGCGTGTCGCCTCATCCGATCGAAAAAATTCACGTGATCGGCGGCGGTTCCAAAAACGCGTATTTGTGCCAATTGACGGCTAATGCGGGTGGCATGCCGGTAATTGCCGGTCCTGCCGAAGGAACGGCTATGGGAAATCTGCTGGTGCAAGCCATGGCTTTGGGATATCTCAAATCGTTGGCAGATATACGACGGGTGGTTCGCAATTCCGTTGAAACGGAAACCTATTTACCGCAAGATACCGGTGAATGGGATAAAGCGTATCAAACATTCCGTGCCGTTATGGCTTGATAACGATTTCATAAATAGGATTTAAAAAGGACGATACCCGGGTGTCGACCTTTTGTTTTTCCCAAAAACCTTATTTTACGAATTTTTATCCACATTCCACAAACACGGCCGGGATAATTTCATATACATTTTTAATGCTTTTTTATAAACCGAGGCATTAATTTTGATGTATTTTTGTATAAAATATGAGTATATTTGTCATCGGATTTTGAATCAAATCATGTTACGGCTTAAAGAAACAAATAATAAAAACAATCGATTAACGGCATGGTTGCTGTTAATCTTGTTTGTATGTTTTTCTATTCAAATCCCCATTCTGAGTACGGAAGTTCGCGAAACCGGACAAATGACCGAACTCGCATGGGCCAATTTGGAGGACTGTATTGCCGGTAACAGCATTTATCAAGCGCCCGTCGTTAAGCACGACATTGGTCAACATCGGGTGATCATGATATATTGTATTAAATCCGGAGGTCTGTTGATACCCGGATTAAACCAAGAGTCGGAAACTATCTTGAAACAACCGACGGAGACATTTTTTCCGACGGCTGTCATACCTGCCTACTTATTTGAGCGAGTTCTTCGTATTTGATTTTTGTTTGAAGCCCGAACAAGGCTTATCGTAATACTGCCGATCGGCGGTGTTAAATTTTATCATTCTTTATCATACCGCAAATGAGTTATGTGTATTGTTGTAAGGCGCATACACATTTGTAATTTTAATCATTCAAACAAAATCAAAAATAAATCATGGAAAAAGATATGGAAACCGGTAATCCGGAACAAAATACGGAATCGAAATCAAATCCCGGTTATTTAAAAGTAATGTTGATTTTCTCGGTCGCTATGGCCGCTTTATTGATCGGGGTGAATTATTTGTTCAAACACATTTTTTAATCGCATTATCATGAATTCGGATGAAAAATATGCAAAATTGCTGGCATTGACGGTTCTGTATGAAAAAGGAGAGCCCGATAGAACAATGCAGGCACAACGGATCACCTGTCGTCCGGGGGATGTTGACGTTTTGTTGAGGGAAATCACGGATAAAGGCTTCAAAGATTGGGTCAGTTCGGTTGCCCGTCTGTTTAAAACCCAATAAATGATTGATGACATCGGGGTTGTTCGATTTTCGGCAACCCCGATATTATTTTTACGCATAAACAATTTACCCGTTTTTGTTGTTGCTTTTAAACAAACAACATATAAATTGATATGGATTTATCCATCGAATCGTTACTCCTTTTCGCATCCGTCCTGTTTCTGGTAAGCCTTATCGTCACCAAGGCCGGCAATCGTTTCGGAGTTCCCGTATTGTTGTTGTTCTTGGGCGTGGGGATGCTTTTCGGAACAAACGGTTTGGGATTCGAATTCGAAAACTACAAAATGGCTCAAACCGTGGGTACGGTGGCATTGTGCATGATTTTGTTTTCCGGAGGATTAGACACAAAATACAACGACATCAAGCCTATAATATCGCAAGGTGTGCTGTTGGCCACATTCGGCGTTTTGCTGACTGCCTTGATCACCGGTATTTTTATCTATTTCGCCGTCAATATTTGGTTTGCCGATATTTGGATTTCTTTTTTGGAAGCTTTGTTGTTGGCATCCGTCATGGCTTCCACCGATTCGGCTTCGGTATTTTCCATTTTGCGCGGGAAAAATATTCGACTGAAAAATCGACTAAAACCGATACTTGAATTCGAAAGCGGCAGCAATGATCCGATGGCGTACATGTTGACCATTGTGCTCATCCAACTGCTCATCGGCGAACATGACGGAAACGCGGCATACGGGTATGCCGTTTTTTCTTTTTTCCTGCAATTCATTATCGGAACAATTGCCGGATATTTGCTCGGTAAAGCGGCCGTTTGGCTTATCAATAAAATTAATCTGAATAACGACTCACTCTACCCCATCTTGTTGTTCACGTGCGGTATATTCATTTTTTCGATCACTTATTTCGTTCGCGGAAACGGTTATTTGGCGGTCTACATAGCGGGATTGATCATCGGGAATTCGAAAATCGTGCATAAAAAATCGTCCATCCGTTTTTTCGACGGATTGGCATGGCTGAGTCAGATTGTTATGTTCCTTACACTCGGGCTGCTTGTTAATCCGAACGAGTTATTGCCCGTCGCTTTGGTCAGCATACTGATCGGAACATTCATGATTTTCGGCGCACGACCTTTAAGCGTATTTATTTCGCTTTTACCGTTTCGGAAAATGCCGTTCCGCGATAAACTTTTCGTATCATGGGTGGGATTAAAAGGAGCCGTTCCCATTATTTTTGCCATCTATCCTCTAGCGGCAGGGCTGGATAATTCGCATTTCATTTTCAATGTCGTATTTTTTATCACTTTGATATCGCTGCTGGTGCAAGGGACAACCTTGATGAAAGTGGCCGATTGGCTCGGAGTGTCGCATAAAGAACCGGATAAGAGCGAATTTCGAGATTTTGATGTCGAATTTTCCGAAGACATCAAGTCGACCATGACCGAGATAGAGATTACGGACGATATCGGAACCGCGGGATGTAAATTGACGGATATGCCGTTGCCTGATCATACGTTGGTCGTGATGGTGAAACGCGCCGGAAAATATTTTGTGCCGAAAGGAAATACGGAATTGATGATCGGCGACAAATTATTGGTGATTACCACCGATGAAGATGGTCTCGTGGAAACATATAACAACATGGGAATAAAAGATTACCGGTTGAAACGAAATTAAATGCTTTCGGAAATTTAATAATTAACGATCTTAATTGTCGAATTTTGGAATTTTATAAAAAATATTGCAGATTTACCGTCAACTAAAATTCAACAAGGTCGGAAAATTTATTTTGGAAGAAGATATTGATGATGTTTCCCTCGAAAAAATAAGACGCCGATTTTTTACCTTTGAAAACAACATGCAACATAAAAACCTTAAAACGAAAGATTTTCATGAATTTCAATCGAATATCGAAAAGGATGATTCTGTTGATTATGACGAATTCGGAGATGCTTATGATGATGCGATGAAAGAAATCATCGAAAAAGGTATCGAAAGTTATGCAACGGAATACAAGAATAATCCGTCAACCATGCAAATGTTGGCCTTGACGGATATGACCTATTCCCGATTGTTCGGGTTTTCGGATGAAAAAAACACCGAAAAACTGATCAAAACTATTCTGGAAGACAATCGCTTTAATCCCGAGCTGGAAAGACTTCCCGGATTGGAGCCGTATTCCGCCCCGCTGCAATCCGTTATCCGTAAATCGGCGGAAGATGAAGAAGTCGCTTTGGCGGAAATGGAAGCGCTCGTCACTGATTATCCCGATGTTCCGGATTTGGGCGTTTTTTATATTTATTTGTTACGCGACATGGACAAAATAACGGAAGCGGTACGATTAACCGATTATTGGTACAATCGTGCAGGAAATAATCATGCCGTAAAACTGATCTATGCCGAACGGTTAATCGATACGGAACGTTACGACGAAGTTTTTGACCTTTTCGGGAAAAGGTCCGGGTTGGATGCCTTAACCGCCGAAAACGTATTTTTTACCGAAGTAATGATCGCCGAATTTTGTGCCTGTTATGTTTCCGCATGGCTTGCAAAAGATAATATTTCCCGAGCTGAACCATACTATCAACTGCTTGTCGAGTTAGGCACCCGAACACCTTTTACCGACAATGCTTTAATGAACATGATGACTAAAAAGAGAGAAGCAATACGAACGGCAAAAAAATCATAACGGATGTTTTCGAAAAGCGTCGCAAGGTTAATCTTCGAATTTCGGCATCTATGAATCGTTGAACCTCGGAGGACTTAACGAAGTTAATTTTGGAATTTTATGAAAAATCTCGTAGGTTTGCCGCCTGAAAAATTTTAACGACAACCAAAGAAATAAACATGACCGGTTTAAAAATTATTGTTTTGGCCAAGCAGGTGCCCGACACGCGTAATGTCGGGAAGGACGCGATGAAAGAGGACGGTACCGTCAATCGCGCAGCCCTGCCGGCGATTTTCAATCCCGAGGACCTGAACGCGCTCGAATTAGCTTTGCGGATCAAAGATTTTCACCCGGGGTCGACCGTTTCTCTTTTGACCATGGGCCCGACACGCGCCGCCGACATCATTCGCGAAGGAATGTTCCGCGGAGCCGACAACGGTTATCTGCTTTCCGATCGTGCTTTTGCGGGTTCCGATACCTTGGCGACGTCGTATGCGATTTCGTGTGCCATCCGTGCCATCGGAGCTTTCGATCTGATCATCTGCGGACGGCAAGCCATCGACGGCGATACCGCGCAAGTGGGACCGCAAGTGGCCGAAAAACTCGGTATTCCGCAGATCACTTATGCGGAAGAAGTTATTAAGATCGAGAAAAATAAAATCCGCGTGAAACGTCGTTTAGATCGCGGCGTGGAAGCCGTTGAAGGAACATTACCGTTGTTGATCACCGTTAACGGATCGGCGCCCGAATGCCGTCCGCGCAACGTGAAGCTGTTGATGAAATACAAACACGCCAAAACGGTCAGCGAAACGCAAAATGCCGCCGAGGATTACATGACGCTGTTCAACGAACGTCCGTACCGCAACATTACCGAAATGGGCGTGAAGGATATCGAAGCCAAGATCGAAGACCTCGGGTTGCCCGGATCGCCGACCAAGGTGAAGAAAATCGAAAACGTGGTGTTCCAAGCCAAAGATTCGAAAAAACTTACCGATTCCGATTTCGACATACAAGCCTTGATGGTCGAATTGATAGCAAATCATACATTAGGATAAAAATAGTGACAAGTGACGGGTGACAAGTTACAAGAGGGCAAAGCCACGTAACTAAATACTCGTTACTTGTAACTCGTAACTCGTAACTAATAAAGAAATGAACAGCATATTTGTATATTGCGAAGTCGAGAACGGTGTTGTGGCCGATGTCAGTTTGGAACTTTGCACCAAAGGCCGTAAATTGGCCGACCAACTCAAATGCAAACTCGAAGCCGTAGTGATCGGCAACGGTTTGAAAGGAGTCGAAAAACAGATCATCCCGTACGGCGTCGATACTTTATGGATAGCCGACGGCGCGGCATTGGAGCCGTATACCACGCAAGTGCATACCGCTATCGTGGTGAAGCTTTTCGAAGAAGAAAAACCGCAAATAGCCTTGATGGGCGCCACCGGTATCGGTCGCGACTTGGGGCCGCGCGTGTCGAGCGCATTGCACAGCGGCTTGACGGCCGACTGCACCTCGCTCGAAATCGGCGAACATGAGGACAAGAAAGCCGGAAAGGTGTACAAAGACCTTTTGTATCAAATTCGTCCCGCTTTCGGCGGAAACATCATCGCCACCATCATCAACCCCGACTGCCGTCCGCAAATGGCGACCGTTCGCGAAGGCGTGATGAAGAAAGAAGAACTCGACCCGAATTACAAGGGCGAAGTGAAAATGCTCGACGTGAGCAAGTACATTACCGACGCCGATTTGGTGGTGAAGGTGATCGAACGCCATCTGGAAAAATCGAAAGTGAACATCAAAAACGCGCCGGTGCTTATTTCGGGCGGTTACGGCATGGGTTCGCGCGAAGGGTTTAACCTGTTGTTCGAATTGGGTGACGTTATCGGAGCCGAAGTGGGCGCATCGCGTGCCGCGGTGGATGCCGGTTTTGCCGACCACGAACGTCAGGTGGGACAAACGGGCGTTACCGTTCGGCCGAAGTTGTACATTGCGTGCGGCATTTCGGGCCAAGTGCAACACACCGCCGGGATGCAGGAAAGCGCCATGATCATATCGATCAACAACGATCCCGCGGCGCCCATCAACGCCATCGCCGATTATGTCATCACGGGCGATGTGTTCGACGTGGTTCCCAAGATGATCAAATATTATAAACAAAACAAAAA
>JAVBNP010000061.1:0-13858 GCA_031551455.1 Bacteroidales bacterium
AGCGGCGATTTCTATTGGATGAGCCGACGAGAAAACCAAATCGTCGTTGCCGCGGCCGACTGTACCGGACATGGTGTTCCGGGCGCACTGTTGAGCATGTTGGGCATATCGTCGCTCAACGAAATTGTAGGGCGATCGGAGGTTCTTCGGGCCAACGAGATTCTCAACTTGTTGCGGGACAAAATCAAAAATTTCGTTAATCATTCGGATAACGAAACCATCAAACGGAGCGGAATGGATATTGCGCTGATTATTATTGATGAAGATAAACGGGAAATGGAATATGCGGGCGCCAAAAACTCGCTTTATTTGGTACGCGACGGAATTTTGACGGAGAAAAAAGCAGACAACATGCCCATAGGCCTGTATGTTAAAGAAGTACCTTTCAGCGCCGTTCGTTTCGAATATCGATCCGACGATATGATTTATCTGTACTCCGACGGATATGCGGATCAGTTCGGAGGATCGGCAAACAAAAAATTTCTTTCGAAAAATTTCAAAAGATTAATTTCGGATATCAATGCCGAATCCATGAAAAATCAAAAACAAATATTGGATAAAACGCACATCGATTGGAAAGGATCCGGTGATCAAACCGACGATATTTTGGTGATGGGGATCAAATTGTAACTGAAAATTTATTAACACGTTTTTAAACACTATTCAGTCAATCATAAAAGCACAAAATTTATGATATTCAAAATATTATGAAATACCGGTACCGAAAACGATATTCGACTTTTAACATTCTTCGATCCGAAAAGTTTTGTCGCAAACGACAAAATATTTTCATTGGTCTTGTTTTTATTAAAAAAACCCGTACCTTTGCACACCATTTTTAAAAGTAGTTTGAATCAGAGATATAGACTTTATGCCCACAATTCAGCAATTAGTAAGAAAAGGACGTACCAAGCTGGTAGATAAAAGCAAGGCTCCGGCGTTGGATTCTTGTCCGCAACGTCGCGGTGTTTGTGTTCGCGTGTACACCACCACACCCAAAAAACCCAATTCGGCCATGCGTAAAGTGGCCCGTGTGAAATTGGTGAACCAAAAAGAGGTCAACGCTTATATTCCCGGCGAAGGTCACAACCTGCAGGAACACTCCATCGTGTTGATCCGCGGCGGACGTGTGAAAGATCTTCCGGGCGTACGTTACCACATCATTCGCGGAGCATTGGATGCATCGGGTGTAGAGGGGCGTTTGGCAAGCCGTTCGCTGTACGGTGCCAAAAGGCCGAAGAAAGGTGCGGCTGCAGCTCCCGCTAAAGGCAAGAAGAAATAATATACACTATATATAAGGTATCATTCAATGCGTAAGACAAAACCAAAAAAACGGATCATATTACCCGATCCCGTATACGGAGATAAAGAAGTTACACGCTTCGTAAACAATCTGATGTTGGACGGCAAAAAGACCACCTCCTTTGCCATCTTCTACGACGCCATGAAAACCGTCGAAGCCAAGTCGAAAGATGACGATAAAAGCCCGCTGGATATTTGGCGCAAAGCTTTGGAAAACGTAACTCCCATGGTTGAAGTAAAGAGTCGTCGCGTAGGCGGTGCTACTTTTCAAGTACCCATGGAAGTTCGTCCCGATCGTAAAGTATCGGTCAGCATGAAAAACATGATTCTTTACGCTCGCAAACGCAGCGGAAAGTCGATGAGCGAAAAACTTGCCGCCGAAATTTTGGCTGCATATCACGAAGAAGGCGGTGCATTCAAAAGAAAAGAAGACATGCACAAAATGGCCGAAGCCAACCGCGCATTCTCGCATTTCCGTTTTTAATGCACGCATAAGAGAAGAGGAATAGAAATAAATAGATGAGCAGAGATTTAAAGTATACCAGAAATATTGGTATAATGGCGCACATTGACGCCGGAAAAACAACCACCTCCGAGAGGATACTGTTCTACACGGGTGTCAATTATAAACTGGGAGAAGTTCACGAAGGCGCCGCAACCATGGACTGGATGGTGCAGGAACAAGAAAGGGGCATTACCATTACTTCCGCCGCCACCACATGTAAATGGACATATAACGATCACGAATATCATATCAACTTGATAGACACCCCGGGCCACGTGGACTTTACAGTCGAAGTGGAGCGTTCGTTGCGCGTCCTTGACGGGACGGTAGCATTGTTTTGCGCCGTGGGTGGAGTTGAACCGCAGTCGGAAACCGTATGGCGTCAAGCCGAAAAATACGGTGTTCCCCGTATCGGTTTTGTGAACAAAATGGATAGGAAAGGCGCCGATTTTATCGGAGTTGTCAACCAAGTTCGCGAACGATTGAAATCGAATCCCGTTCCGTTGGTGATTCCCATCGGCTCGGAAGAAGCTTTCGAAGGAATCATCGACTTGATAACGTTTAAAGCCGAGTATTGGCGCGACGATAAAGGAAAACAAATAGACATCGTGGATATTCCGGCCGATATGCTGGAAGAAGCTACCGAAATGCGCAATAAATTGCTCGAATCGGTGGTCGAAACCGACGATGTTCTTATGGAAAAGTTCTTTGAAAATCCGGATTCCATCACCGTTGAGGAATTGAAGACCGGCATCCGCAAAGCCGTATTGGCACAAACCATCGTGCCGATGATGTGCGGTTCGTCTTTTAAAAACAAAGGCGTACAATACTTATTGGATGCTGTGGCGGCTTATCTGCCCTGTCCGTTGGACAAGGGTAACCTCACGGGTATCGATCCCAACACCGATATGGAAGTGGTACGTAAACCCGATCCGAAAGAACCTTTGGCAGCATTGGCGTTTAAGGTAGCCACCGACCCGTATGTAGGCCGTTTGGTATTCATTCGCGTGTACAGCGGTTCGTTGGACAGCGGTTCGTACGTGCTCAACACTCGTTCGGGCAAGAAAGAACGTATTTCGCGTTTGTTCCAAATGCACTCCAATAAGCAAAATCCCATCGAAGCCTGTGAAGCCGGCGATATTTGCGCCGCCGTGGGGTTGAAGGATTTGCGTACGGGCGATACATTGTGTTCACCCGAAAAACCGATCGTTTTGGAGTCGATGACTTTCCCCGATCCGGTGATTGGAATTGCCGTCGAACCGAAAACACAAGCCGACATCGACAACTTGGGCACCGCTCTGTCGAAATTGGCCGAAGAAGATCCCACGTTCCAAGTGCGCACCGATCCCGATTCCGGTCAAACCGTGATCAACGGTATGGGCGAACTTCACTTGGAAATCATTATGGACCGTTTGCGTCGCGAATTCAAAGTGGAATGCAACCAAGGTAACCCGCAAGTGGCTTACAAAGAAGCTATCATGGCAGCATTCCAGCATCGCGAAGTATTCAAGAAACAATCGGGCGGTCGCGGTAAATTCGCCGATATTATCGTTCGCGTAGAACCTGCCGACGAAGAAGTTGCCGGATTGCAATTTGTAGACGAAGTGAAAGGCGGTAATGTTCCGAAAGAATATATCCCCTCGGTCGAAAAAGGTTTCAAGGAAGCAATGTCCAACGGCGTGTTGGCCGGATTCCCGATGAACAGCTTGAAAGTAACCTTACTCGACGGTTCGTTTCACGCGGTTGACTCCGACTCGCTGTCGTTCGAAATCTGCGCCAAGCAGGCATTCCGTTCGGCATGTAAAAACGCGAAACCGATTCTGTTGGAACCCATCATGTCGGTGGAAGTGGTTACGCCCGAAGAATATATGGGTGACGTGATCGGCGATTTCAACAAACGTCGCGGTCAAATCACGGGTATGGAAGAACGCGGCGGTGCACGTGTGGTAAAAGCCAAGGTGCCCTTGTCGGAAATGTTCGGATACGTCACCGTATTGCGTACCATCACTTCCGGACGTGCCACATCGACCATGGAATTTTCGCATTACAGTCCGTTGTCCGATAATATGGCCAAGGATGTAATCGCCAGTGTAAAAGGAGAATCAAAATAGCAGCAAAATTCATTCATTATAATCAATATGAGCCAGAAGATTAGAATTAAACTGAAATCTTATGACCACAATCTGGTAGATAAGTCGGCCGAAAAAATCGTGAAAACGGTGAAAATGACGGGCGCATCGGTAAGCGGTCCCATACCTCTTCCCACGCACAAACGCATCTTCACGGTAAACCGTTCGACCTTTGTCAACAAAAAAGCACGCGAGCAATTCGAACTCAGTTCATTCCAACGTTTGATGGATATCTACAGCTCGACACCCAAAACCATCGATGCGTTGATGAAATTGGAGTTGCCCAGCGGCGTGGAAGTGGAAATCAAAGTTTGATCATAATTCAAAATTCCTAATTCCATAATTCAACGATTCCATTAAATTTAACATGGAATTTTTGAATTGTTTCTTGAATCAGGAATCTTTGAATCAAAAATAAACAGATGGGGAATCAGCAGGCATGATGAGATCCATCTTTATTATTCATCTAAATTTTTAGTAAACTATGCCGGGAATGTTAGGAAAGAAGATAGGGATGACCTCTATTTTTACCGAAGACGGTAAGAACGTACCATGTACGGTCATTGAGGCAGGCCCTTGCGTAGTCACCCAAATCAAAACCGTTGAGAAGGACGGTTACGACGCTCTCCAGTTGGGTTTTGGTGACAAAAAGGAGAAGAATACTCCGAAACCGGAGAAGAAGCATTTCGAGAAGGCGGCTACGTCTCCGAAACGCATGTTGGTTGAGTTCCGCAATAAGGAAATCAACGTAAACGATTACAAATTGGGACAGGTAATTTCGTTGGTCGATATGGACGGAAAAATCCAAGTCAACGATTACGTCGTTGTGGTGGGAACCTCGAAAGGAAAAGGTTTTCAAGGCGTCATTAAACGCCACAACTTCGGCGGTGTAGGCGGTGCAACGCACGGTCAACATAACCGTTTGCGTGCTCCTGGTTCCATGGGTGCATCGTCGTTTCCCTCGCGCGTATTCCCCGGCCAACGGATGGCGGGACGTACGGGAGGCGAACGTGTTAAAATGCAAAATTTATATGTGTTGCAAGTGGTTGCCGACAAAAATTTGTTGGTGGTGAAAGGCTCTGTTCCCGGAGCGATTGGTTCATATTTAATTATCGAATACTAATGGAAGTAGCAGTATACAGTAAAGAAGGGAAAGATACCGGACGTAAGGTATCGCTTGATGACGCGATCTTCGGTGTCGAGCCGAATGATCATGCCATTTATTTGGATGTGAAGCAATATTTGGCCAATCAACGTCAAGGCACACACAAAGCAAAGGAACGTTGGGAAATTGCCCGCAGTACCCGTAAGATCAAACGTCAAAAAGGTACCGGCGGTGCACGCGCAGGCAGTTTGAAGTCGCCCGTATTTGTGGGCGGTGGTCGCATTTTCGGACCGCAACCCCGCGATTATTCATTCAAGCTCAACAAAAAAGTGAAGCAATTGGCACGTCTTTCGGCGCTCAGCCATAAAGCCAAAAGCAACGGTATTGTTGTTCTCGAAGACTTCTCAATGGAAGCTCCCAAGACAAAAGAATTCGTGCAAGTACAGAAAAATCTGCAAATTGCAGAGAAAAAATCGCTTTTTGTGCTCGCCGAACCGAATGATAATATATATTTGTCCTCCCGTAATTTACAGAAAACAAAAATCGTAACGTTGTCAGGGTTAAATACCTACAATATCATGGATGCGTCGGTTTTGGTTTTCTCCGAGAGTTCAATCAAAGTTTTACAGCAAAATTCGTAATCGAAAGACATGAAGACATCATTGGAAATACTTTTGAAGCCGATCCTTACCGAGAAGCTGACTTCGCAAGAAGAAAAGCTGAACCGTTACGGTTTCATGGTCGATCGGTCGGCCAATAAAATTCAAATTAAAAAGGCTGTCGAAGAAATGTACGGGGTTACGGTTGAATCTGTAAACACCATGCGTTACGCGGGTAAAAATAAATCGCGTTTTACCAAATCGGGCGTTATTGCCGGTAAAACCAACTCTCGCAAAAAAGCAGTCGTGACGGTCAAGAAAGGTGATAAGATTGATTTTTACAGTAATATCTAAAAGGTTATGGCATTAAAAAAATATAAACCCACAACACCGGGCCAGCGTCACAAAATCGTCACTACCTTTGACGATATTACTTGCAGCACGCCCGAAAAATCGTTATTGTGGCCCCTCAAGAAATCGGGCGGCCGCAACAACTCCGGAAAGATGACGATGCGTTACATCGGCGGCGGCCACAAAAGGCAACTGCGAATCATCGATTTTTTGAGAGATAAAGAAAATATTCCCGCAACGGTGAAAACCATCGAATACGATCCGAACCGTAGCGCTCGCATCGCATTGGTGGCTTATGCCGACGGCGAAAAACGTTATATCATTGCTCCCGCGGGGCTGAAAGTAGGACAAAAGATCGAATCGGGTCGCAACGTGGCTCCCGAACTCGGTAATACGCTTTATTTGGCCGATATTCCGCTCGGAACAATCGTGCACGCAATCGAATTACGTCCCGGCGAGGGTGCCTCCATGGCTCGCAGTGCCGGAACATACGCGCAATTGCTTTCTCGCGAAGGCAAATATGCTAACTTGAAATTACCCTCGGGCGAAATTCGCATGATATTGGTTACCTGCAAAGCAACCGTCGGTTCGGTTTCCAATCCCGACCATTCAAACGAACAATCGGGAAAAGCCGGTCGGAATCGTTGGTTGGGACGTCGTCCCCGTACTCGCGGTGTTGCCATGAACCCCGTTGATCACCCGATGGGTGGCGGCGAAGGTCGTGCATCCGGAGGTCATCCGCGCTCCCGTAAGGGTATGCCCGCTAAGGGTTATAAGACGAGGGATTTGAAGAAAGCCTCGAATCAATACATTGTTGAACGAAGAAAAAAATAAGCATATATGAGCCGTTCGTTAAAAAAAGGACCTTTTATTGATTATAAGTTGGAAAAACGCGTTTTGGATATGAATGCTTCCAACAAAAAATCCGTTATCAAAACGTGGTCACGTCGTTCGATGATTTCGCCCGATTTCGTGGGCCATACCATTGCCGTGCATAACGGAAACAAGTTCATTCCCGTATACGTAACCGAAAACATGATCGGTCATCGCCTCGGAGAGTTTTCTCCCACACGTGTGTTCAGAGGTCATGCGGGTAACAAATAATATAAAGCCCAAGAGAACATATAAGTCATGAGCAAAAGAAAAAAGAATGCAGCTGACCTGCGCAAAGAGGCAAATAAAGCGAAAAGTTTTGCCATTCTGAGAAATTGTCCCACGTCGCCGCGCAAAATGCGTTATGTGGTGGATATGATCAGAGGCCAAGAAGTAAACAGGGCTTTGGATATTTTGAAATTCAGCAACAAAGATGCTTCAATTCGCGTCGAAAAGCTTTTGAAATCGGCCATCGCCAATTGGCAAAAAAAGAATGAAGGCGAACGTTTGGAAGACAACACATTGTTTGTGTCGGAAGTAAAAGTCGACAGCGGTCGTGTGTTGAAACGGCTTCGTACGGCTCCACAAGGTCGCGGATACCGCATGTTGAAACGTTCGAACCATGTAACTTTGGTAGTGGACAAAATGCAAAACGAAACTCAAACTCAATCAAAATAAGTAATCGGAAATGGGACAAAAAACAAATCCTATATCGAATCGTCTGGGAATCATCAAAGGATGGGATTCCAACTGGTACGGCGGCAAAGATTTCTCCACGAAAATCGTAGAGGATAACAAGATACGTAAGTATCTGAATGCTCGTTTAGCCAAAGCCAGCGTCTCGAAAATCATCATCGAGATGACGTTGAAGTTGATTACGGTTACGGTTCACACCGCTCGCCCGGGTATTATCATCGGCAAAGGCGGTCAAGAAGTGGACAAGCTCAAGGAAGAGTTGAGAAAAATCACTCAGAAGGACGTTCAAATCAATATTTTCGAAATTAAACGTCCCGAGTTGGATGCTACCATCGTGGCAAACAATATCGCCCGCCAAGTGGAAGGCAAGATCTCGTATCGTCGTGCGATGAAAATGGGAATCATGTCCACCATGCGTATGGGTGCCGAAGGTATTAAGGTAATTGCTTCCGGCCGTTTAGGAGGCGCGGAAATGGCTCGTACCGAAATGTTAAAAGAAGGTCGTATTCCTTTGCATACATTTCGTGCCGACATCGATTTCGCACTCGCTGAAGCATTGACCAAAGTCGGTTTGATCGGTATCAAGGTATGGATTTGCAACGGTGAAGTCTACGGTAAGCGCGACTTGTCGCCCAACGTGGGCAATTACACCACCTCGCAATCGGGAAGCGGTCGTCCTCCTCGCGGCGAATTCCGAGGCGAAAGGGGTGAACGCGGCGAGCGCGGAGAACGCGACCATCGCGGCGGCAGAAAAGGCGGCGGAAAGGATCGTCGTCGTAATTGATCAAATTTAAAAAGGACAGTACATTAAAATAAAAAGAAATGTTACAACCTAAAAAAACCAAATTCAGAAGGCGTCAAAAAGGCCGGATGAAAGGTAATGCGCAACGCGGACACCAATTGGCATTCGGATCGTTCGGCATTAAGACATTGGAAAATGCTTGGATCACCGGCCATCAGATTGAAGCTGCGCGTCAAGCCATTTCGCGTCACATGAAACGCGAAGGCCAGTTGTGGATCAGAATTTTCCCCGATAAACCGATTACCAAAAAACCCGCCGAAGTACGTATGGGTAAAGGTAAAGGTGCACCCGAAGGATTCGTGGCGCCCATCACCCCGGGGAGAATCATGTTTGAAGTAGAAGGCGTACCTTACGAAGTGGCAACAGAAGCGCTCCGTCTCGGCGCGCAAAAAATGCCCGTACAAACCAAGTTTGTGGTACGTCGCGATTATGTTTTCGAATAAAAAGTTACGGCCATGAAGATGTCAGAAATAAAAGAATTGTCGACCAAAGAGTTGGCAGAACGTATCGAAGCGGAAAAAAATACGCTTATACGGATGAGGTTGAACCATGCCGTATCGCCGTTGGATAATCCGATGAAATTGAAGTATGCGCGTAAGGATATTGCACGCATGATG
This sequence comes from Bacteroidales bacterium, assembly GCA_031551455.1. GTDB lineage: Bacteria > Bacteroidota > Bacteroidia > Bacteroidales > UBA4181 > JAIRLS01. The sequence continues at coordinate 8,980 of JAVBNP010000061.1, forward strand.
ACCGAATTGAATAAAAGAAAAGCAGCCAATCAAAAATAACGGAATCCGATGGAAGAAATTAAGAGAAATTTAAGAAAAGAACGCATCGGCGAAGTGGTGAGCAACAAAATGGATAAAACCATCGTGATTGCCGTCAAGACGAAAATGAAACATCCGATGTACGGAAAGTTTGTGAATAAAACCTCCAAGTTTTATGCCCACGACGAAAAGAACGAATGCGGAATCGGTGATACCGTGCGCATCATGGAAACTCGTCCGTTGAGCAAAACCAAAAGATGGAGATTGGTCGAAATCATTGAAAGAGCGAAATAACCATGATACAACAGGAGAGTAGATTAAGCGTGGCCGACAACAGCGGTGCGAAGGAAGTACTTTGCATCCGTGTGCTGGGCGGTACCCGCCGCAAATACGCGAGCGTGGGAGACACCATCGTGGTGTCCGTAAAAGATGCGTTGCCTTCGGGCGATGTCAAGAAAGGTTCGGTAAGCAAAGCCGTAGTGGTTCGCACCAAGAAGGAAATTCGCCGTGCCGACGGTTCTTACATCCGCTTCGACGACAATGCCGTGGTGTTGCTCAACAATGCCGGTGAAATTAGGGGAACCCGTATTTTCGGTCCCGTTCCCCGCGAATTACGCGACGGTTTCATGAAGATTGTTTCGTTGGCACCCGAAGTGTTGTAATCATCAAAAAGAGTATTTGAAATGAATAAGAAGATACATATCAAGAAAGGCGACATGGTGATTGTAAACGCCGGTGACGATAAAGGCAAACAAGGACGTGTATTGGAAATTCTCTTTGAAGAGAAGAAAAATCGCGTTCGCGCTATCGTTGAAGGCGTAAACATGGTGACCAAGCACACCAAGCCGAATGCCAAAAACACCAACGGCGGTTTCGTGGAAAAAGAAGCCCCCGTGAATATTTCCAATTTAAACCATATTGATCCGAAAACCAAGAAGGCAACCCGTATCGGTCGTCGCGAGGAAAACGGTAAATTGGTACGTTATGCTAAAAAATCAGGGGAGGTAATCAAATAATGAAGAAGTACGTTCCTACATACAAAACCAAATACCGGAATGAAATTATTCCGGCGTTGATGAAAGAGTTCGGATACACAAGTATCATGCAGGCTCCCAACATCGAGAAAATCGTGATCAATCAAGGCGTGGGCCGTCATTCGGTGGTCGACAAAAAGATTATCGATACTTCGATTGCCGAATTGAGCGCCATTTCGGGTCAAAAAGCAGTGGCAACCACTTCTCGGAAGGATATCTCGAACTTTAAGCTTCGTAAAGGTGTTCCCGTGGGTGTGCGTGTAACGTTGCGCAGCGACCGCATGTACGAATTCCTCGAAAGATTGATTTCCGTTTCGTTGCCGCGTATCCGCGACTTCAAAGGCATTTCGGGTAAATTGGACGGACGCGGCAATTACAGCCTCGGTATTTCCGAACAAATTATTTTTCCCGAAATCGACATCGACAAAGTGACCAAAATGCTCGGTATGGAAATCACGTTCGTGACATCCGCCAAAACCGACGAAGAAGCATACGCTTTATTGCGCGAGTACGGTCTTCCTGTTAAAAAACGCTAAAAAAGAATTAAGATATGGCAAAAGAATCGATGAAAGCACGTGAAGTAAAACGAGCGAAAATGGTAGCCAAAGATGCCGAAAAACGTGCCAAGCTGAAAGAGGAAGGCGATTTCCAAAAGTTGGCCACTTTGCCGCGTAATTCAAGTGCGGTACGCTTGCACAATCGTTGTCTGTTGACCGGTCGCCCGAAAGGTTACATGCGTCAATTCGGCGTAAGTCGTATCGTGTTTCGCGAAATGGCTTCCAAAGGGTTGATCCCCGGCGTGAAGAAAGCAAGTTGGTAAACGAAGATTTAAAATTAACTTCGTTGAGCCCTGCGGGGTTCCGAATTTAAGATTCAAAATTTCGGAATAGCCTGATGACTTAAATTTATACTCTCGTTGATCTTACGAACAACGGGAGTTTTTGTTTCTATCGGGTTTCTATTTGCTTCATTACAACTGCACATGATGTTTTATTCTCTGTATCGCGATCGAAAAACGCGATATTTTTATTCCCGAAGAGCCTTTTTTGTATTTTTGGGCCGTGAGACCATCCAATTTCCAATTTCCCAGTCTCTCGCGACTCAAGCATACGTTCCGTACTTTGCGACGAAAAGAACCGATTTGCGGCAAATTACCTTCTCCGGAAGAAATCAAAACGCATATTCTCCGACACAAACGTCGTTATGCTTGGTCGGTAATTGTTTTCGTACTTTTTACGGTTTACATGTTCTCGCTTCCGCGGAAACTGTTCGATAAACCGACTTGCACCGTAATCGACGATCGCGAAGGTCGTCTTTTGGGCGCCAAAATCGCCGCCGACGGACAATGGCGTTTTCCGGCGGCCGATTCGGTGCCTTATAAATACGCGAAAGCACTGGTATTGTTCGAGGACAAACGATTTTAACACTCATATCCGGTCCCATTGGAAGGTTGAAAACGAGTTGCATTGGGTGCTTGATATGATCTTTCGGGAAGATGAACAACGAAAACATGCCAAGCATGCGGCTGCAAATTTTGCTATTGTCAGAAAGATAGCGTTGAATCTGCTCAAAAAAGACAAGGGAAAGGGGGCTTTGAGAACCAAAAGGCGTAAAGCCGCGTGGAGCAATAAATTCTTAATCGAGTTAATCAAAATTTAAATGCGTTGGCCATGGAAATACCCCGCATCACACAAAAATCGACCGATCACTTAAAAAATACGCTATATTTGCACACACACAGTAATTGATTAAAATGAAAAAAAATGACTTTTGGACACTCATTATCTTTTTAATGATAGGAACTTACGCATTCGGGCAAGAACAAAAAGACATAAAAGACGACGTTATATCCCGGTCGGCACCGCTGAAGCAATTGGGCAATAATGAAGTGAGAATAAACATCCCCATGGCGATTGCCGGGCTTCCCGAGATTAATTACGAAGGATTTTTTACCGATAATATGGGTGTGGGCTTTGCCGTATCGGTTTCATTGGAAAAGCCCGAAAATATGGATCTGCGTTACTTATTTGCACCTTACTATCGCCTATATTTCGGCAAAAAGAAGGCTTCCGGTTTTTTTATCGAAGGAAATGCTGCACTTGTGGGCGTAAACGACAGAACGCATTATTCCGGCTACAGCTCCGAATATTACACTTCCATACATTTCGGTTGCGGTTTTGCCGTCGGCGTGAAACTGTTGGCGCGAAACGGTTTTATCGGTGAAGTGTATTTGGGAGGCGGAAGGCTCTTCGGGGATGTCTATGACGGTAGCTATCCGAGAATGGGCGTCTGCCTCGGGAAACGATTTTGACCCGGATTATTCATGCTCGAATACTTCGCCGGTTGAACGGAGTGTTAATCCTTGATGCCTCTCGGTAACGATTCTTCTTTATCGAGGCTGCGGCGAAGTGTTCCTGTATCGATGTTGCCATAACTGCGTATACATGCAGTTATTTATTGTATAATCATACAGTAGTCTATTGCATGTATACACAATGATTGCTTGTATGTACATGCAATAGGGCATGCATCGAGAAGTATCGACATTGTGATCACCATTGCGCGATCGTGTCACATCGCCCGCCATTGAACTACTCTCTCGGTAAGGGTAGAATATGCTGTCGATACGATAATTCGGAGCGATTTTCCGGAAACGGAAATAGATTACCTTTGCGCGACATCAATCGAAATAATACTTGAATATCGCAACATCTTTTCCGCAAATCAAGGCGCACATTTTCGGCCACAAACGCCGATATATTTTGCTTTCGCTCGGCTTCATATTGCTGATCGTTTATGCATTTTCGCTTCCGCGGAAGCTGTTCGACAAACCGACATGCACCGTCATTGACGATCGCGAGGGGCGTCTTTTGGGCGCTAAAATTGCCGACGACGGGCAATGGCGTTTTCCCGCCGCCGATTCGGTTCCTTACAAATATGCCAAAGCATTAATTTTATTCGAAGACAAGCGATTTTATAACCATATCGGAGTCGACCCGTTGGCTTTGAGCCGGGCAATCAAACAAAATATCGGGACGCGCCGTGTGGTCAGCGGCGGTAGTACTGTTACCATGCAAGTAATTCGCTTGATGCAAGACAATCCGCCGCGTAATTTTTTTCAAAAAATGAAAGAGGCCGTGTTGGCAACACGGTTGGAATTACGTTGCTCAAAAAATGAAATTTTGCGATTATACGCTGCAAACGCTCCTTTCGGCGGTAACGTGGTCGGTATCGGCGCGGCATCGTGGCGATACTTCGGTCGCGAACCCGGTGATTTGAGTTGGGCCGAAGCTGTTACGTTGGCCATTCTGCCCAATGCGCCGGCACTCATCCATCCCGGGAGAAATCGGGAACAATTGCTGAACAAACGAAATCGATTATTGGATCGACTTTTTGAAACGGGCGTTATTTCGGAGGAAACTTGTTTATTGGCCAAAGACGAACCGTTGCCCGATAAGCCCCTCCCCTTGCCCAACGATGCGCCGCATCTTTTGGATCGCATCGCCGCTTCGCGGAAAGGAATGCGCGTGAAAACAACCATCGATCGATCGCTTCAACTGAGAGCAACTCATATCGTAAAAAATCATGCTTCCGGATTCCGCGGCAATTATGTTTACAACATGGCGGTGATTGCGGCTGATGCCGAAACGGGCGATGTAACGGCATATGTGGGTAATGTGTATGATCCCGACAACCGAGCGCACGGCAATCGCGTGGATGTGGTTACCGCACCGCGAAGCACGGGCAGTATTTTGAAGCCTTTTCTTTATGCGGCAATGCTCGATCAAGGCGAATTGTTGCCCAACACGTTGGTTCCCGACATTCCG
>JAVBNP010000283.1:0-3586 GCA_031551455.1 Bacteroidales bacterium
CGGAATGGGCGGAATGGGCGGAATGATGTAAAAAATAAATTTATGCGATAAAAAATGAGGATGTCCTTTCGGAGCATCCTCATTTTTTTATTTCCCACTTTGATAAAAAACAGCAAATAAAAGATTTAGTAATTGAATCGATTTTTACTTCGGACTTTCTCCCGCGATTAAATTTTCGAGAAACTTTTTTGTTCGAATGACATATTCGCGTTGATTGGTTCCGAATTCACGTTCAATAATCATCGCACCGTTAAAATTTTGCTTCTTTAATTCTCGGATAACCGCCGGGAAATCGACTTCGCCTTCGGGTATATTTACTTCTTTTCCGAGCACATACGGATCGGTCGGATACAAGCCGTCCTTGGCGTGAAATTCTTTTATCAACGATCCGAACATTTTTACGGCATCAAGCGGATTTGCTTTTCCGTACATGACCAAATTGGCTAAATCACAATTGATAAAAACATTTCCCGCTCCGATGTCTTTTATGGATCGGATTAATGCTATCGGGGTTTCTTGGCCCGTTTCGTAATAAAGATTTACCCCTCTTTCTTTGGCATAATTTGCCAAATCCCGCATGGTGGCAATAAATTCCGTGTATAATACATCTCTCGGGTCTTCCGGCACAAAACCGAAATGAGAATGGAAAGCGGGAATTTCCGCCATAGCGCAAAAGTCAACGGCTTTTTTATACAATTCGACTCTTTCTTGCCGGTGTTCTCTCGGAACCAAACCTATCGTGGACGGCCCGTCCAAAAACGTCCAAACGGCGCCGCTGCCATTGCACATTAAGGTGGTAATTTTTATGTTGTTTGCTTTGGCGGCTTTTTTCAGACGATCGGCCGTCGTTTGGTCATATTTCGGCTGGTAAACCAATTGACATGCGCCGAATCCCGCTTTGTGCAGGTCGGCAAATTCTTTTTCAACGTATGTTATATCATTTACGATTATGCCGATAACGATGTTGTTGTTGTCTTGATCGGGATTTGCGATCGCATGATTTACGAACATAAATGTCGCAAGCAAAAAGATGATGACTTTTCTCATTTTCAATTGAATTTGGAAAGATTTAACTTCGGGTCCATGCGTTCGTTGGATGAAACGAGTTTTTTCCAAGTAATCGTCTTATCCTTCAGCACGGCTTCACGTCCGAGAATGGCGGTAAGCGTCGATTCGCACGCCGATTCGATTTGGTTCAAGTATTTACCGCTTTCGATACTTTGAATAAACGATTTTCCTTTATTGATATCCGAATCGAACAGAGTGGCCTCGATTCCCGAATCCCATTCATTTTCTCCTTTGATAAATACGCCCCCGTTGTAATGGGTTTCCGCGTATCCTTTGGTTCCTATAAATCGGGCGCCGACATCGCCGAATGCTTTACCCACTTGCGATGATTGTATGGAGACATTGATATCGTCGGGATATTTATACAATACTTGATAATTGGTCAGTGTGTCGCCGAAATCCAAGCATCCTTTTCTGCCTCCCGTCCCGACGGCGTAAATGGGTGTAGCATTAAGCGCCCAATTGCATATATCCAACATGTGAATGCCTTGATCATTTAAAATACCACCCGAAAGCGACAGGTAATGAAAATGATTACGGATGCGAAATTCGTCATCGGAAGCATCAAGTTGTGTTTTTCGGGGAACTTCGCTCGAATTATAATAAAGTTGAACGCTGACAATATCGCCGATATCGCCTTGGTGTATTCTTCGTATCATCTCAACATAAGGAGAAGCATAGCGTATTTGGAATCCGCATACCAAGCTTAAATTGGTTACATTTTTGGCGGCAGCCGACATGCGTAACGTCCCATATACGTCCGGCGCAGTGGGTTTTTCGCAATAAACATGTTTACCGGCGGCTACGGCAGCTTCAAAAATAAACGGATGCGCATAAGCCGGGGTTGATATTAATATCGCGTCCGTGTCGCTTTCGCGAAGCAACCTTTGATAAGCATCAGCTCCGACATAAATGTTTTTTTCTTCTACGGCGGAATAATTCCGGTTATTGTTCAGTCGGTTGATTTTCGGCAATGCGACATCGATTTTGTCTCGGAAAAGATCCGCAAGTGCCGTGATATGTATGTTGTTATTGTCGGACATGGTCGAGATAACATGCGTTCCTCTGTTTCCGCAGCCGATAAAACCCACTTTTACGGTTTTTCCCGCATTACCGCCCATTAAAATATCCGGTTTCAAAAGACCCAACGTTGCGGCAAGTGTCGACGTTTTTATAAATGTTCTCCTTTCCATAGATGATTTTTTGATGATATTAAGTTGAATATTTAGTTTATATCGATGTTGAAAATCATTTAAATATCATATTATGAATTGATTAATAAGTTCCATATTTTGAAATCATTTCCGACAACATTAAAATACGTTCCTTCGAAACCAACGGAGCAATGGAACATGCCGTGCTCAATATAAAGCCCTTACCTGTGGTTTTACCGATTTCGATTATTTTCTTAACGTCTTTTTCCGCTTTTTCATCATCGCCGGCAAGCAGCGTGTTCACCGAATCGATGTTTCCTTTAATGAACATTCGATCGCCGATTCGTCGAAAAGCATCTTCGAGGTCAACATTTCCCACGGGCACGGGGTCGAGGCATTCCAATCCGGATGCTCCGCTTTGCCACATTAATTCCAATCGGTCATCGATCGATCCGCAGGTATGGATGTAGGCGTGTTTCCCTTGTTTGCGGATGGCCGTAATGATTTCCCGTTCGTAAGGCAAAACAAATTCTTTGTAAAAATCCGTTGAAATAAATCCCATTCCGGCAAAAGGCGAGGATATTTTGATAGCGTCAATATCTTTCCGACACATTCCGACGGCAATTTTTTTGACGCCTTCGGTATAGCGCGATAATATTTGTTTGCATTTTTCGGGATCGAGAATCAAGGCCACCAACCCGTCTTCGTAACCCAGCAAATCCAAAAAATAGTCGAAAGGGGAAGTAATCTCGCCGTGAACGGAAAATTGATCGCCGATTTGCTCGTGAAAATAATCGAAGATGGAATACATATTTTCTTTATTCAACCGAAAATAAAGATTACCCGATACCGGGATATAATCGATTTCGGAAGGGATATCACGATCGATATCGATATTTTCGATTGTTTTTGTCGGTTTGGGTTTCAGAAACCGGATCATGGGAAGATCCGTCAATGAATGCTCCTCGGTACGATCCTCATAATGAAGTATTGTTTTATCGGCACCGATGTTTTCCGTTTTTCGTAATCCCTTTTTCCAATCATCGGAATGCCCGTGAAGACTGACTAAAATACCATCAAAACGAAAAATTTCGCGTAGTCGAATCAAACCGTCCGCAAATGTCTTTTGATCATACCAAAACATTACGGGATCGGGCTTTAATTGATTCATCATAAAACCGATGCTGAATTGACACATTAAAGGAACCCTGTCGGGCATCCTTAAATTCATCGCTTCGATAACTCGCTTTCTGCATTCCCTCATAATCTCAAAGTTTTTTTATAATTCTTTTACAGGTTTATAGTATCAATATTTCGTGATTAAATCAAGCGTATTCTTCGCAATTCACAAGTCAAAACTGCAA
>JAVBNP010000046.1:0-2600 GCA_031551455.1 Bacteroidales bacterium
CAATTATTTTAAAATCGACGGAAAGCCCGTGTTTTCGATTTTCGGCATGAACGAACTTGTCAGAAGTTTTGGCAGCGTGGAGGAAACCCGCAAAGCGCTCGATTATTTCAGAGAAAAAGTAAAACAAGCCGGATTTCCCGATCTTCATATTCAAGTCACCGCGGGAGGCATTCCCGGCGACGACGTGCTCAAACGTATCGAAGCGTTGGGTATCAACAGTGTCACGCAATACAACTGGGGAGGACCGCATTACGAAGATTACATCAGATGGGGAAAAGAAGCCTCGGATAGAATGGAACAATGGGGCAAAACGCTTCCGGTTCCTTATTTTTACAATGCATCCATCGGATGGGACGACAGTCCGCGGTTTCCGCACAAAGGTCCCAAAGATATCGTACATTACAATAAATCGCCGGAAAGCTTTGCCGCGTTTCTGCAAAAAGCAAAGAATTATTGCGACAGCCGTCCCGAACAAACCAAGCTGATTACGATCTTTTCTTGGAACGAATGGGTGGAAGGCGGATATCTTTTACCCGACGTGAAATACGGATTCGGATATCTGGATGCCGTGAAAGAAGTAATGAGCGGCGAATACGATCAATATTCGAATAAATAACAAAATTGCCGACAATCGATACAATTAAGTTTTCAAAAAGGTCTTCATGAACGAAAAAAAAGTAATCTTCCGCCTTTTGTTGGGTTGTATTATACCGATGGCCGCACACGCGCAACAATCGTACAAAAATGCCGATATACCGGACGCTTTAACATTTTTGGACGGTCGACCCGTAAAAACCGCAACGGATTTTCGGGAACGAAAAGAAGAAATCAAGATGTTGTGGTGCGACACGTATATCGGTCGATTTCCCGAAAAAATACCCGAATTATTGTCCGCACAAACGATCGATTCGTCCGTCAACGACAAAATACTCAAAAAACGAATACGATTGACCTTCAATACTCCGGGTAAAAAATCGTTCGAGATCGAATTGCGCATTCCCGATGCCAAAGGCCGATTGCCGTTGTTATTAACGCAACCGCGTTTCTACCAAATCCCTTGGGCCGAAGAAGCCGTTAAAAGAGGATATATCGCTTGTTTATATCCCGGACTCGACACCCACCACGAGGAAAAAAATTATCCCGATTACCAGAACGTGTGGAAAATTTTCAAAGACGAATATCCCGAAGCAACATGGAGTTCGTCGTTGGGAATACAGGCGTGGTTGGCAAGTCGAACATTGGATTATCTGCTGAATCCGAAATACGGTTACCCGATCGATACCGCAGCCGTGGGAATTATCGGCTTTTCGCGTTACGGAAAACAGTCGATTTATGCCGCCGCTTTCGACGAACGTATCAAAGTCGTCGTGGCACGCAGTTCGGGCACGCCTACCGCCTGTTCGTATCGATTTGCCGCGAGACAAACATTTATGGAATCGGTCTCCGCCGAAGATTGTCCCGCCGCATGGATATTGCCAAACTTAAGAGATTATTTGGGAAGGGAAAACGAATTACCGATCGAAGGGAATGCATTGTTGGCGGCCATCGCTCCGCGTCGATTGATGTTGCATACCTCGTACAACGACGGCAGCGATCCCACTTTCGGCGTGGAACGCAATTATCTGAACGCCAAGAAAGCGTACGCGCTTTACGACCATTCGGAAAACATTTGTTTGGCATACCGTTGGGGAGGACACGAACCGATCACCGACGAACATACAGCCGTTAATTTCAATTTCTTCGATTGGGCGTTTGGGCGAGGAACGGCCAAAAGAAGCGATTTTCCCGAAGTGTTGCTGCATGAGTTCGATTGGCAGTTATGGAAAACGAAACAATCGGAAAATGACTTGACGATTCCGCGGAAAGCTTCCGTCGAACAAAAAATAAACCGGATGCTCGGCAGTCGACCCGAACAATCGAAAAACGACGAGAAATACCGAATCATACCGCCAGAACAACTCGGCGTTGACCAAAGATCGCGCGACAGATGGAATCCCGGAGGACTGAAAAGAGTGCCCTTTGCTTTTGCCTCGGAAATGAACGGAAACATTTACTTCGATCCGACGCGAAAGGAGTACAAAGCGACGGTTATTTGGTTGCATCCGTGGAATTACTCGCACGGGTACAACGAAGGATATGGCGTACAAGGCACAACCGTTTACTGGCGATTGGCTCAAGAAGGATATATTGTTGTCGCTTATGATCAATTCGGATTCGGCGACCAATTGACGAATGCGGTCGATTTTTACGAGAAATATCCCCGGTGGTCGAAACTGGGCAGATCCGTGGACGATGTAAAAAACGTAACGGATTTTCTGATCGACGGCAAAGGAATTGCAAGCGAAAGCATTCCGTCCGCCAATCCTTCCCGAATTTTCCTTTGCGGTTTTTCGTACGGCGGCATGGTGGGACTGTATGCCGCAGCACTCGACAAGAGGATTTCCGGAGTGGCCTCGTTTAGCGGTTTTACTCCGATGCGTACCGATACTGACGCTAAACCTACGGGAGGAATACGTCAATACTTCGATTGGCAGTTATGGAAAACGCAACAATCGGAAAATGACTTGACGATTCCGCGGAAAGCTTCCGTCGAACAAAAA
>JAVBNP010000271.1:0-15735 GCA_031551455.1 Bacteroidales bacterium
GCACTTCTTCAAACCGTATCCGATGAAACCGCCATTCGAAAAAAATTTGCCGCCTATTTGGGAATCGGATAAGTAACGGAGCCCGAAATGAGAGAAATACACACGGCCATGGAACGGAGAAACGCGGAAGTTTTGCAAAACGTTATCATCAAAATGATCAAAGCACGCACGTTTATCGGTTTTGCAACGGAAGGCAACACCGGCGAGGATGTATTTCTCGCATGTTATCATCCGAAAGGCACGGTATTGAAAGGTATGGTAACCAATACCGACGTAAACAAATACATGTGTCGATTAATGGAAATCGAAAGTTTGGCCGATTCCACCCGAAAATATTTTGCGGGACACAAAACGCTTTTTCCCGCAGACCAATATGACGTACTTTGGGATAAAAAGGATGCAATGCCCTCCGTTATCGTTAAATCGAAAAAAAGCAAAAAAATGCTTTCGATGGCCGCTTTCAACAACAAAGCGATTCTGAGTATTCCCGGCAAGAAAAAGCAAATCATTCAGTTGAAAACCGTTATTGTATACATTGACAAAAACGAAGAGTTTTATTTGCCGAATACGTTGAAAAATCTGATAGAATAACTATTCGAGGAAAAATCAAGACACGTAAAGCATAAGGAATTTATTTTTCGCAGGTTGCTTTTGCTTGCGAAATCCCTCAAAATAAATTGCCGGCTCATGCAATTTTCTCTCATTAATTTATCGTATCTTGCGATTCAAATCATGATTAATGAGAACCGAATCGGATAAAATTTTCGTAACCCTGCAAACGGAACGTAAATACAGAGCGTTGTTGCGTTCCGGAAAAACGATTTTGCAACCTGACGGACACAAGGATATCCGCAAGGCTTTTCACATGATATTGAATGTATGCAACGAAGGCGACACGCTGTACGGACAATCGGCATTGGATTTCGGGCTTGATATTGCGTTAATTGCCATCGAGGAAGCGGGACTCCGTAAATCGGCGGTGTTGGCCTCGTTACTCTACCATTTCGTCCCTTCCGGATTGATTAAGACAGAGGAAATTCGCGACAATTTCGGTGAAAAAGTGGCCGTCATTACCGACGAATTGGCCCGTATATCGGGCATCAGCGTCAAGGACACGGTACATCAGGCCGAGAATTTCCGGAACATGCTTTTGTCGATGATTACCGACATCAACGTGATTCTCATCAAATTGGGCGAACGCTTGAAATTGATGCGCATCTTGGATCAATTTCCCGAAAACGAACGTTATCGATTCGCATCCGACACCTTTTATTTGTTTGCTCCGTTGGCGCATCGACTCGGCTTGTACAACATCAAGTCGGAAATGGAAGATCTGTCGTTGAAACAGATACAACCGGAAGCATACGAAACCATTACTCGTAAGTTGGCCGAAACAACCAACAAACGAAATCGTTTCATTCGCGAATTCACACAACCCATTCACGATGAATTGAAACGACAAAATCTCGATTTTGAAATCAAAGCGAGGTTAAAATCCGTTTATTCCATATACAACAAGATGGTCAAACAACGGGTCGACTTCGAAGAAGTGTACGATTTGTTCGCCATACGAATTATCATCAATTCGGAACCGAGCAAGGAAAAATCCGACTGTTGGCACGTGTATTCCGTTGTTACGGACCTCTACCAACCCAATCCGCTGCGAATGCGCGATTGGATATCGGTACCCAAATCGAACGGCTACGAGTCGCTGCATACCACGGTAATCGGCCCCGAAGGACGATGGGTCGAGGTGCAGATACGCACCGTACGCATGAACGAAATAGCCGAAAAAGGGCTGGCGGCTCATTGGAAATACAAAGGCGGACAAACCGATGAAAGCATGGAAAAGCTTTTGGGTCGGATACGCGAAAGTTTGGAATCGCCCGACGAAGAATCGGCCGAACGTTTGGACAACATGAAGCTGAATCTCTATTCGAAAGAGATTTTCGTATTCACCCCCAAAGGCGATTTGCGTAAACTACCCGTCGGTTCCACCGTGCTCGACTTTGCATTCGACATTCATTCGGGCTTGGGTGCGATATGCATGGGTGCAAAAGTGAACGGAAAAAACGTATCCATCCGCTATGTCCTTCAAAACGGAGATAAAGTGGAAATCTATACCTTCAAAAACCAAAAGCCGAACGCCGATTGGTTATCGTTTGCGGTGACCTCCAAAGCGCGCAATCGAATCAAAACGCTGCTGAAAGACGAAGAACGTAAAATTTCCGAACAAGGACGCGAAATATTGACCCGTCGTTTCAAAAACTGGAAAATGACATTGGATGACAATGTATTAAAAGTCATCCAAAAAATGTATAAAGTCAAAACCTACACCGATGTGTATGCTTTGGCCGTCGACGACAAAATCGATTTTTCCGCGCTCAAAGAGTTGGTTTCGGGTAAAGAAGAACCTCGGAAGGGTCCCGAAAAAATAGACGAACAAGCAGTAACGAAACTTGCCGCGCCCCGGCAGGGAAAAGGTATCGGTAAAGATTTTATTTCGATCGACGGTAAAGTCGGCGGATGGGATTACAAGTTGGCTAAATGTTGCAATCCCGTGTACGGCGATCGTATTTTTGCCTTCGTTACCATCAACGAAGGGGTAAAAATTCATCGGGAAAACTGTCCGAATGCCAAACAAATGGCGCAAAAATTCGGATACCGCATGTTGGAAGCCCGTTGGTTGGATACCGAGCAAGATTCATTGTATCAAGCCGATTTGTGGATGACCGGCTACGATGAAATAGGCATTGTTAACCGATTAACCGATGTTATTTCCAAAGATCTGAACACCAAAATTAGGTCCATTGCCCTGCAGACCAACGACGGCATCTTCGAAGGAACCGTTTCCGTATTGGTAAAAGACACCGATTTTTTGGATACGTTGATCGGTCGAGTCAAAAAAGTAAAAGGAATTCTCGGTGTAACGCGGACAACGGTGCAATAATGACGAAAAAATGGCAATGATACGTGATTGATAAAATCAAATCTTATTATTATGAAACACCTGTTAACAGTCGGTTCGGTTGTGATAACGGCAGTCTGCTTTTTTTCCTGTCGATCGACAAATACCGAACAAGTAAAAGAATATCCCGTCGTCGGTTTAGCGTCGGAATTGGAACAACTTTTTCGCATCGACCTGTTACCTCAATATCGTCCCGGTATCGTGGAACAGATTTCGAGTTACGATACCACCGGAGGAAACGATGACGGCTTTTCCGGGCGTTACTCGTTTATTCGGAAAGAAGGAAACGAATTGGTGCTGGCCGAATTGCAAGGCCCGGGTGTAATCAATCGCATCTGGACGCCGACACCGACTACGGATACCGTTCGGTTTTATTTCGACGGAGAAACCGTCCCGCGAATCAATATTCCCTTTATCGATCTGTTTTCGGGGAAAGTATTCCCTTTTGTCAACCCCTTGTGTGGGAACGAAGTCGGCGGATATTACTGCTATTTCCCCGTTCCGTATAACAAATCGTGTAAAATCACGTACGTCGGCGAGCGAATTCAATTTCATCAAATCCAATACCGCCCATATCCCGAAGGAACAACCGTTGAGACATTTTCCGAAAACTTGACCGACAACGCCAAAAACATTTTGGAAAAAGCACAACGATTTTGGTCGATGCAAAACGCTTCGCGGGAAGAAACGCAGCCGGAAATGAAGGAAGTATCGCGACATTTTTCGCTGATGCCCGGCAAAACGGCAACATTTTTTTCCGACAATCGCGGCGGACGGATCGTCGATATCGAGATGGATTGCGGCAATGCTTTGGAGGGTTCATACAAAGACATCCTTTTAAAAGTTCTGTGGGACGATGACCCGACACCAGCCGTTTATTGTCCCGCCGCCGATTTTTTTGGATATGCTTTCGGAAAACCCGCAATGAAAAGCCTTTTGCTCGGCAGCGACAACGGCATTGACTATTGCCGCATTCCGATGCCGTTTCGAAAAAAAGCGACGCTGCAGCTGATTTACGAAAAACGCACCGGTGTTCGACAACCGGATGTCGAGATAAAAACCAAAGTTCGTTACCTGCCGATCCCGCAAAATCCGGATACGGAAGGTCGGTTATATACCGGTTGGCGAAGGGAAACAAATACCGAGGAAGGAAAACCTTATCTGTTGGCGCAAGCGGAAGGAAAAGGTCATTACATCGGCACCATACAACAAGCTCAAGGCCTTAACCCGGGAATGACTTTGTTCTTTGAAGGTGATGACTCAACGGTTATTGACAACAAAATGCGCATGCACGGAACCGGTTCCGAAGATTATTACAACGGCGGTTGGTATGCTTTGCTCGACAGATGGGACAGAGGCGTAAGTTTACCGATACACGGATCGTTGGATTATTCGCTACCGATGGCACGTACGGGCGGTTATCGATTCTACTTGACGGACAAAATGACGTTTGAAGAGAATCTGTTGCTGACCATCGAACACGGGCCCGAGGGAAACAAAATCCCGACGGATTATACATCGGTGGCTTTTTATTACGGCGATCGTCCGTCCGAAACGCAAATGCAACCGAATGAAACGTTGCGTACCGTCTTTTATCCGAACCAACATGTTTTCTTCCCTCAATTGATGGATATCTCGTTGGGGTGGAATACGACGTTGGAACACGGCCGACGCAGGTTGACGGCATCGACCGAAAAGGAAGGCTTGGTTCGAATCATGCTCAATGAAATACCCGAAGGGCATTACAAGCTGTTTTTGTCATACTTTCATACGCCCGACGGAGGGTCTTTTTCCGTATGGAATCGGCAAAAAATGATTGCCGACTGGCAGGATGCTTACGCCGAGAAAGAAGCATTTAAGGAAAAACAAGAACTCGGAACGATTGACATAACAAAACAAACCAATTCCGTTTCGATCAGAATAAGAAAAACAGACAAGGGATCCCGCTTCCAATTCGAAAACCTGTACCTTGAAAAAATGTAATCCCAAAAGATTATGCAATGTATCTGTTTTTCTCGACTAAGAAACCGATAAAAACAATCGCTGTGAGAATCTCGAAACAATCACCCATGATAAAAACGGGCATAATAACCAGATTACGAGAATATTTATTATCCAAAATGACAATTAATAAGATCCTTATCTATAAAGGAAACAGGGATGAATTTGAAAGTTTACTAAAAGATACCTTTAACCATACAAAAAAGATACGATTTTATTTGTCCAAATTCGACCATGATTCTTTTCAAATAGCAGATGTTTCTTCTGCAGGCGTAATAATAAATTATCGTAATTGTCAACCGATAACCTTACATGGAGTCATACAATCATCTGACAATGAGACGATAAAAATAATATTAAAGTCAAGGATTCGACCAGAAATCTATATCTGTTGTTTGATAACGCTAATTTCCTTAATAGCCGGGATTATAAACGTTGGAACTGCTCCGTTTTGGCCTTTTCTCTTTCCATCAATTACTATTCCTTGGTTTAATTGGATATATATGATCCAACATGAGGCCTTGATGGAAAAGGCAAAAGTATATTTCAATTTAAAATCTGCCGATATGTATTTGTTGTAGCGTACACTTAATTCAATAACCTTGCACAGGCTACAATCACACACGAATGAATTTACATTTTGTGCAAATTTTGCCCGCTAACAACTTATAATACAGTCAAAATAAGCAAAGCCAGCAAATCCTGTTATCAAACATTATTTTCCTTTGACGGTATGAGTCCCCGCGGCAAGCGACACGCGCTTTCCGGAAGGAAACAATATCTCGGCTTTGGTATGGGGCGGAACCGTTGCCGTGATAGTCATATCTTTTCCCTTTCGAGTCACCGACACTTCAATTTTTCCGTACAAGGATAGTACCGTTGCCGAAATTTCCGTAAGGTTTCCGGGCTGCGGAGCAATGCGAAATGTCCTAAATCCGGGCGACGTCGGCTCGATACCGCACATCCGTTTGCTCATCAAAATCAACGGACCCCCGGTCCAAGCGTGGTTGTTGCTGTTGCCGTCAGTTGGAGTGCTCTTGAATTTCCACAATTCGAAAAGGGTCGTATAATCGTAACGCATCATTTCGGAATAACGATCTTTGATGCGTTGCACCGCGAAAACGGGCTCGTTCATCATAAAAAGCGCCTCGAGCACAAACCGTTCCATAAAGGGCCCGCAATGATATTCCTTCTTCAATACTTTCAGCAAAGCGGGGTATTTATCTTTCGAAGCAAGTCCCGAAATAACCGCCAACGCCTGAGCACGATCGTCGTCTGCATCTTTGAAGTTCGGGTCGCGATAAGCCGTACCCGTCCAAAAGCGGGCATCAAAAGCGTTCTCGATACCTTTCATCAACGCCTCGATTTCGGTTACATCATCGGTTTTTCCCAATATGTCCGCAAACTCTTTTTCGGCTTTCAATGCAAGATAATACCAACAATTGGTCGAAACTTCCATATCCTGCCCGGGATATGAATCGCCCCAACTCCAATCGCCTTTGCGGAAAATAACCAATCCGTCTTTATCAACCTGCCACACTTCGTGCAAATAACGCCGAAGTCGATCGTAAATCAACGGAATAAAAGTATCGTCGCCGCTGTACCGATAATAATCATAAAATCCGTACCAACCGACCGAAGCCAACATTTGCAACGGCAATTCGCGCGTCCAATTTCCCGCGGGAACGGGCGAAAAAATTACTCCGTCGGCACGTTGCCAGTTCATCAGCTCAAGTATTCCTTTCCGAGTCAACAAATGCGCGTCGGGATCGAATGCATAAGGCACTTGTCCGAGTTCATTTGCCACGTCGCCCCACCATTGAGCGCGTTCCCGTTCGGGACAATCGAAATACGTATCGCGCATGTTAACATAAAGCGTCCGTGCCGAACGTTTCCATAATTCATTCAAAAACGGATCGTTGCATCGGAATGATCCCGCAAAATCGGTATCGTAACCCGTTTCGCGATATTTCACTTCCAACACCTTCACTCCGCGCGGAATGACATACTTCATCACGTGACCGTTCATCCAGCCCAAACTTTCGTACTCCTGCTCTCCCCGACGCGTGATGTATTCGGCGCGTACCGAATAAGCATTGCCGTTCCCCGTGGTATAGTTATCGGTCATCATTCCGATCGTTGCACCTTCCCGATCAGCTTCGATGTGAAACCATGGTGTTATCTGCGCATTATACGGAAGTTTGCAAAAAAGCGTATCGCCGATCATTTCCGTTTTAACGTAGCTTTTTAACCCGTAATTTTTCCAAAAAGGGATCGGTCGTTTAGTAAGTTTTCCGAAAGGCGGCTCTCCCGGATCTCCAACCCGCATGGCTCCTCCGCGAATTTTATTTTCGCCGGGCAAAAACCAACCATCGTGTGCCAACCGCGCATCAAAACGTATATTACTTTCCGGCAAACGATAATTGGGATAAGGCGCTTCGGTATTTTGATAAGCCGCATATGTTTCGCAGTTCCAACTGTTGTCGGAAACAATGGCGAAATCGGGTCCTTGACAATCGAACAGAAATCCCGCACGTCCGCTGTTGGCATGTGAAAATCCGTTTTTCCCGAAATGCCACACCAAGGCGGCAATGGTATTCTCCCCGCTTTGCAAATAATGCGTCACATCCATTTCATCATAATACGTGGCGCCGGGTTCCGGCCCGCGTTTGAGCCCTCCTTCGAAAATCACCGGTTTTCCGTTAATCCAAAGCCAATATTTACTATCGGCTGCGATGCGCGCAACGGCTATCAAAGACATGGTTTGAATGTTGACGGTTTTGCGGTAACAAAGCCATTCGTTAGGCATGCTTTGACTTCCTTCGTGACTGATCCATACTCCCTTCCAAGGAATTTCAGCGTGTAAACGAAGAAAAAAAACAAGAAAAAACAAAAGGAGAAACGACTTCTTCATCATATGAATCGATTTGATTATTTGCAACATACACCGAGATCTAACCATTCGGACTTACAAAATTAACAAAATAATCCGTCTCACTCGTTCTTTCGCTGTCGTTGCTCGGATAAACTTCATACACGAAACAATTGTCGGGAACTCGAGGAAAAATCAACACGACCGTAAGAAGGCAAATTTTGCGGCAAGTCTTTATTTTTATGATCCCGCATGTGTTGCAATCTTACAATCTTTTTTTACATTTGCGTCATGCTTAGATGTTTTCGACAAATCGGAATGTTTTTTGCGGTCGGAATATGCTTTTCCGTCATGTTTTTTTTGTTCGGATGTACGGCATTACAGGCACAACAATTGTCGTCATCGTCCAAAAAAGCAATTAAAGTGTACAATACCGGATTAGACAATTATTCGCGCAGACAATATCGGGAAGCGCTCGGAAATTTGAATAATGCCGTAAAAATCGACAACAAATTCGTCGAAGCGCATTTGTTGATTGCCGAATGTTATTTGGAAACGGGAGAACTGCCTCAAGCCAAAGACGCTTTTTTGCAAACGATTGCCGTCAATCCCGATTTTTTTCCGCCCGTATATTATTCCCTT
This sequence comes from Bacteroidales bacterium, assembly GCA_031551455.1. GTDB lineage: Bacteria > Bacteroidota > Bacteroidia > Bacteroidales > UBA4181 > JAIRLS01. The sequence continues at coordinate 8,484 of JAVBNP010000271.1, forward strand.
GCCGATATCGAATTCGAATTAGAGGAATATGAAGCGGCAAGTAAGCATCTCGAACAATTCTTGACATACTCCGGTCAAAAACCGACGTTACGGATAAAATCGGAAAAACTGTTGCAAAGCAGCAATTTTGCGGCGCAAGCGGTGAAAAATCCCGTTCCGTTTCAACCGGAAAACCTCGGGCTTCGGTTCAACTACGATCAATATTGGCCGAGCCTTTCGGTGGACGAACATACATTGGTTTTTACCGCGCTTATCCCGAAGGACTCGACCAATGCCGCCGTAACGGGTAATCGTCAAGAAGATTTTTTCGTATCGGATTTCAAAAACGGAGCGTGGACGCGACCGGTAAATTTGGGATCGCCGCCCAACACCCCCGATAACGAAGGGGCGCAAAGCATATCGGCCGATGCATCCGAAATGTTTTTCACCGCCTGCAATCGCAAAGACGGTAAAGGCGGATGCGACATTTATTACAGCCGAAAACGGGACGGTTTGTGGACGCGTCCCCGCAACCTCGGCGAACCGATCAACACATCGGCCAAAGAAACCCAACCTTCGATATCGTCGGACGGACGGACGCTTTATTTTGTCAGTACCCGAGGAGGCGGTAAAGGCGGGCAAGATATTTGGATGTCAACCCTTGACGAGAAAAATCGCTGGGGAATTCCCATTAACCTTGCCGATATTAATACCCCCGACGATGAGTCGTCTCCGTTCATCCATTTGGATGGCAAAACGCTTTATTTCGCATCAAACGGTCACCCCGGAATGGGACAATACGATTTGTTCGTCACGCGAAAGGATTCGCTTGGAAAATGGTCAACGCCCGAAAATCTGGGTTATCCCATTAATTCCAAACACAACGAGGAAGGCATGATCGTAAATGCCCGCGGCGACAGAGCGTATTACTCGTCCGACCGCACCGACGATCGGATCCGTCGAATTTTCACGTTTGAATTGTACCCCGCCATACGACCCGATCCGGTGTCGTACATGAAAGGAAAAATTTACGACGCAAAATATTACAAGCCGCTAAAAGCGTTGTTTCAATTGGTGGATACGGCATCCGACAAAGAGATAATTGAAGCATCTTCCGACAGCGCTACCGGAGAATTTTTGGTGTGTATCCCCACGGGAAAGAATTATGCCTTAAACATAAAATGCAAAGGATATCTGTTTTACTCGGAACATTTTATGATGACGGGGGGCACCTATCAAGAGCCTTATCTGAAAGATATCCCGTTGCGGCAAATTCGACCCGGTGAAAAAGTAGTCTTGAAAAACGTCTTTTTTGATTTTGATTCGCACAAATTACTGGACGAGTCAAAAGCGGAATTGCAAAATTTGGCGCAATTTCTTCGCGATAATCCCGAGGTGAAAGTCCGTATTACGGGACATACCGACAATACGGGCAAGTCATCGTATAACATGGAGTTATCGCAAAACAGAGCGCGGGCAGTTGCCAATTACCTTCTGAATGAAGGTATTGCCATGAACCGCGTAAGTTATAAAGGCATGGGAAGCTCCGAACCCATTGCCAGAAACGACACCGAAGAAGGACGAGCACAAAATCGACGTACGGAATTGATTATCGTAAAATAAGTGATTGATTTTCGAGAATTCCGAAAATAAAACTCCCCGCTATCGAAGGATAACGGGGAGTTCATGCTTATTTGAATTGTTGATGACAAGTAAGATCAACAATCGTTTATCAATTAAAAATACACGCTGATGGCGCCGCCGATGGAGAATGTTACATCGTAATCACTGGAGAAAGGTAAGGTTAACATAACCATAGGCTCCAAAGCAACATGTTCGTTCAAAAAATAGGCATACCCGGCACCCAAAGCCAAACGGAAAGCCGCATCCACGTCTTTTTGTTTATTTACGCCCAACATACCATCTGCAAAGAAACCGCCTTTAGTTTGTTCCAAAAAGAAATAACGAGCACCCGCAGCCAATCCGAATGAATTGTCTGAATAAGTTTCTCCGCCTATTTTTTGCGAATCGGCCGATATGCTTAATCCGCCTATTAAGGCCAATTTATCTGCCAAAAAATAACCACCGCCGGCTCCTAATGTAAAATCGGTACCACCACCAAAAGTCAAATCCAATTCACTGATATTTGCACTAACAAAAAAGTTCCCTTTATTGATGGGAAGTTGTGCCATTGCTGTTCCTGCCGATATAAGTACGGCAAATGCCATAACAAAAATTTTCTTCATGATGTGGAATGTTAAAATTAATTAATTTTTATAAAAAAAGACAAATGTATGACGCATATTTAAGATTTGAAAAGAATGTTGATAACTTAACGATCAAAAAACAGGCTGCACAACAGACAACAGGTTAATTCTTAGCGAAAAGTCGGATTTATTAGCGGGTGCGTTCGTACAAACAATGGTTCATGACGATACGAATATCCGAATACGAATATTTGGGATCAACGGATTCTTTAATGGGCGCCAATCGAAGATTATCTTCGGCCACGGCGGCTTGTACCCACGGCATTAAATTGTCGACGGCATTTCGGGGCAGCAGATCGAAGGCGGACAAGTCGCCGGTTTGCACGAATTCCGCCAAATGTCCCAAAACCGTTGTTTCGCCTATTTTGCGGGCTTGAGCGATTTCGACGACGGAAAGTCCTTCCTTGAATAAATCGAAACTTTGTCGATTCGACGAAATACGTGGTTTGTCGGTCGATTCTGCCTGGTTCAACTCGGTTTCGGTTGATTGAACGGCATTTGTTTTCGTCGATTCTTCCGTAATCGTTTTTGACATGGTCGATTTTGCGGTTTTCGTCTCCGTTGGATACAACATGCCCCTTTCGGGAACGGGCAAATCCAAATCCGCAGCCAACGGGACATCGTTGTAGCGAACCTTTTTCATGCTTTCGATGAACAACTTCAAGTCAAGTTCCAGATTGCAAATATTTTTATGAAAAGTTTTCGCTTTTTTGATTGTAAATCCGACAATGTATTGTTGCAACGGCAAAAGCATTTGATCGATGATGGCCCGATGAAAATAAATCACCGCTTTTCGGCAACGTTCGGTAAGCAACGCCATGTCTTCGGTTTGCATGATCGATTTCAATTGTCCCCGAAATTTGTCAGCCACTTCCTGTATTTCATACGCATGTCGTAACATTCTTTTGGCCAACAAACGAGCCGGATCGAAATCGTTCGAAACCTTATCGTCCAATATTTTAAACATATTACGCGAAATATTGACCAATTCCGTACAATCGAAATATTGCAGCAACCGTTCGGCCCAAAAACGACGTTTCCCGTCCTCCAATATTCGATGCAATTCCGTTTCTTCTTTTTCCGATTTGGCCAAGTTTACGGCTTGCACATCCGTCCGAACGCTGCTCGGAGTGATTCGTGAAAGGAGTACGATACCGGCGAGCGACGTGCAACGACTCAACGCGACATACGCTTGCCCGGGGGCAAACGCATCACCCGTATCGATAATTGCCCGTTCAAACGTCAATCCTTGACTTTTGTGAATGGTAATCGCCCATGCCAATCGGATCGGGTACTGTATGAATGCTCCCAATTTTTCTTCCTCGATTTCTCCGCTATCTTTATTTAAGGTATACCGAATATTCTCCCAAGTTTCCCGTTCGACGGCAATCGGCTCGTCCGAACCTTCCGGTTTTACTTCAATCACACCGTCGCGAATCCGCGAAACGGTACCGATTTTTCCGTTGTAATAACGTTTCGCTTCGCCGAGATCGTTTTTGATGAACATGATTTGGGCGCCTTCCTTCAACAGTAATGTCATTTCGGTAGGCAGCGAATATTCGGGAAATTCGCCCTGTATCTCACCCGTAAACCGATGTGTCGGTGTAATCAACCGTCTCAATTCCCGGTCGTTGATGAAATCGGCTTTGGCATTGCGCGTGGCAAGCGTGATGTATTTTTCTCCGTCGGGCGCTTCAAAATCGGGTTGATATTGACGATTAAGCATCTCCAAATCAACCGGGGTTAATTCATCGTTGCGCACGCGATTCAACAATTCCACGAAAAAATGTTCGCGCTGACGATATACTTTTTTCAACTCGAGATATACGGGCGGAACGGATTGAACGGATTTGGCATGAAAGAAGAACGGCGAAAGATAATATTCGCGTAGGATGCTCCATTCTTCATCCTTCACTACGGGCGGCAGTTGAAATAAATCGCCGATGTACACCATTTGCACGCCCCCGAACGGCCTGTCGCTGCGGCGTGTGCGACGCAACACGGCATCAATGGAATCCAGCGTATCGGCGCGCAACATGCTCACTTCATCGATAATCAACAACTCCAGTCGCCGCAACATGTCCAATTTAAGCCCCGACATCCGAAAACGTTCCTTACCGCCTCCAAACTCCGAACCGGGAACAAAAGGCTCGAAAGGCAATTGAAACAACGAATGCAACGTCACGCCTCCCGCATTGACGGCAGCAACGCCCGTAGGCGCGGCCACGATGCAATTTTTATGCGTCGTTTGTCGAACATGCCTCAAAAAAGTCGTTTTACCCGTGCCCGCTTTCCCCGTAAGAAAAACATGCTGCGAGGTCTGATTGACGAATTCGTCGGCAAGTCGAAAAATATGATTATCGGAATCGGGAGTCATTGTTAACCGTACGGAACAAGTTTCAACCGTCAAAGATACATCATTTTCGCGTAACCGTATGCTCAAAAATCGTATCTTTGCACGCCATGCGTATCGTACATCAATGCGTCATTACCGACAATCGTATTACGGTTAACGGACGTACCGTATTCGAACAAGATCCGAAGGCGGACTTTACCGATTTTGCCAAAGCGGCGTTTAAATATTCGGAAATTGCTTATCCCAAGTTTTATAAAATGGATAAACTTTGCAAATTGGGGTTTCTTGCCGCCGAATATCTGTTTGCCGAAAATCCCGATTGTCATCCGAACGAATCGTCGGCGATCGTACTTGCCGGTTCGTCGGGATCAACGGACGTCGACTTGATTCACCTCGAAAACATCCGCGAACCGAGTCCCGCGGTGTTCGTGTATACGCTTCCCAATATCGTGATCGGCGAAATAGCCATTCGTCACGGCATCAAGGGCGAAAATGTGTTTTTCGTTTGCGAACGACCCGATCATCCGATACGGGAACAATACGTCGCCTTATTGTCGGACAACGGAATTGCCGAGACTTTCCTGTCAGGTTGGGTGGAATATACGAACGAACATTATCTTGCCGACTTGGTTTGGATGACAGATGAAACCCGGTAGGTTTTGCATAAAACAAATCGAATCTTTCACAAAACGTTAAATAATACCTATGAAATATTTTAAATTGATTGCTTTTTCGGGACTTTTTTCGATCCTTTTCGGTTGCGGATCAGCAAATCACGGAACGACAACCCTTGAGGAAATTACTTCGAAAACCGATCTCGATGAGGGATTTGCCGATATTTTCCTGAAAATCGTCAGTGACGATAAAAAGGCCGATACGCATGTATATGTTGCCAAAGGACTCTATAAGGGCAAAACGGTCGGATTGCGGTTCGAAGTAAAATCCGACATGTCCGGCGGGCTCACATCTCGGGGAGAAATAAATTCCGGCGGATTTGTCCGCGAGGCCGTACGAATAAGTTCCGAAGGCCCGGAAAGCGGCGAATTCGCAAACGCATTGGGAGAAATATACGAAATCCCGACTACCGAGCCGTTTACGAACGAAACAATCACCACAACCGCTTTTTCATTAAATCAAACGGCCGTCAATCTCGATAAACCCGATTATTATAAGTTCAAACTCTTTTTCGAAGATGCCGACGAAGAACTTTATGCGGAATTGTTTTTTAACATCGACACGAAAAAGCGAATCATCGAGTTGCACGAAAAAGACCCGGAATACCGACAAGCGTTAATGACAATGTTGACGAAACGGCAATAAGCGCCATCGAGTTTCCGTTTTACCTTTTATTTTCTCATTCATGAAGTTACTCTCTCCGGAACATTGGACGGATTACGAATTAATCGATTCGGGTGGATTCGAAAAACTCGAACGTTTCGGACAATACGTTTTGTCGCGTCCCGAACCTCAAGCAATTTGGACCAAATCGTTGCCGCGGGAAGAGTGGGAGCGTTTGGCAAATGCCGTTTTTCGAAAAGAATCGGGAAAATCCGACACATCCGAAAACGAACGCGGTCGTTGGATTCTTCGTCCGGGAATGCCGCAACAATGGCGAGTGTCGTACGCATATGAAAACATGCGACTGCGTTTCCGATTGGGATTAACTTCGTTCAAACATGTGGGGCTCTTTCCCGAGCAAGCCGAAAACTGGGATTACATTTACGATCGAATTCGTGAAATGCAACCCGAAAACGTTCAACCCCGCGTTCTGAATCTTTTTGCCTACACCGGCGGCGCTTCATTGGCGGCCAAAGCGGCGGGAGCCGACGTAACACATGTCGATTCGGTACGGCAGGTAATCACATGGTGTCGCGAAAACATGGAAGCGAGCGGACTGTCGGATATCCGAACGGTGACGGAAGATGCGATGAAATATTTGCGGCGCGAAGTAAAACGCGAAAAACGGTACGAAGGAATCATTCTTGATCCGCCCGCATACGGACGCGGTCCCGAAGGCGAAAAGTGGGTGCTCGAAGACGGTATCGGTGAATTGATGGAACTTTGCGGCAAATTATTGTCTCCCGAGAAATCGTTTTTGGTGTTGAATCTCTATTCGATGGGATTTTCGCCCTTGGTGGCCGAGAATCTCGTCAAATCATATTTTCCCCGGATAACCGGAGAATGCGGCGAATTGTACGTATCCGATCGCGCGGGAAGACGTTTGCCGCTGGGCGTGTTTATGCGGGGCGTAACGAAAATTTAATTCGAACTCGACAGTTTTTATTAATTTTGTTTCCGAAATTTTAAAAGTGTTAAGTTTTTAGTTTTCCTAAAGCGTTGCCGTCGGGCCGGAATAAGTTAGCCTTTCAATGCGCGGGCTGAAAGTCCAAATTAATCCAGCCCGACGGCAACGCCTCGGGATAAAAAGAAATTCAAAACAACCGGCGCACCGGAGGTGCAGCTTAATCAAATCAAAAACTTAAACAACCGCTTATCGAGTAAAAAACCGGAAAGGTTTTTGCATTAAGACATGAATATGCGATATATCATCTCTTTTATGATCATTTGTTGTCTCGGATCGGCCGGAATATCGGCGCAACCGTTGCCCTTGATTCCGCAGCCGATGGAAGAAAAACAAGGTACGGGCACG
>JAVBNP010000030.1:0-8752 GCA_031551455.1 Bacteroidales bacterium
GTATGCCCGATTGAATCAATTTACCCTCATACGTTTTGAACACATACCCTTTTTTCACCACGTAGTTGAGTTGTCCTGCTTTTACACCCTCACCAAACACAAAATAAAAATGAAAGGAAAAATATAATCCCGAAGCAATAACAATAAGACCTACTATTATCAACAAAAACTTTTTTATATTACTCATGACAAAATTATTTTACGGATCATTTTAACAACCTTCTCGAAATGCCTCGTGGCAATCGGACTACTTCTTTAACGCAAATCCCGCACTCATCCGAGCATTAGGCGTAACAAATATACGATGAAAAATGTTTACGTCGAAAAGTTCCGGCGACAATCTTTCATAAAAAATCGTTCGGTGCAAAATCATCATCTTTTCGGAATTTCGAATCATCTGATAATTATATATACCTTTATGTAAACCCGTCAATTCCGTTTTTAAACCCTTTCGGCATCATATGTGTTTTTATAATGTACCTCACACGATTGGTTTATGCCGAAAAATCATACAAAAACGCCATAAACTTGACATTTTGTCGCACTTTTCGTTCCGGCGGGTTATTTGAAAGATGGATTTAAAGTCAAATCGACCATATTTTAAACGGTAAAACAATAGCATAATTCCATGAACTTAAATCAATTTACCATAAAAGCACAAGAAGTCGTGCAAAAAGCGTTCGGGATTGCCGAAGAACAAGGCAACCAAGCCGTCGAAACGGGCCATCTCATGAAAGCGCTTTTCGAAGAAAGTGAAGACACAACGACTTTTTTGTTGAAAAAACTGAATGTAAACATCGACCGCACAAAAAGCGTCATCGACGGCATCATCGCATCCTATCCCAAAGTATCGGGCGGCGAAACCTATCTGTCGAAAGACGCATCGAACGCGTTGCAAAAAGCCGTATCGTTCTCGAAAAGCGCCGGCGACCAATTTGTTTCGGTCGAATACATCCTTGTCGGATTGCTCGATGTCGGCGATCAAGTGTCTCAGCTTTTGAAAGATAACGGCGTAACGCAAAAAGATTTGCAAAAAGCTGTCGAAGAATTGCGCAAAGGATCGAAAGTTACCAGCCAAACCGCCGAAGATACGTTCGATGCGCTGAATCGTTACGCCATCAACTTGAACGATCGCGCGCGAAGCGGTAATCTCGATCCCGTTATCGGCCGCAACGAGGAAATTCGCCGCGTGTTGCAGATTCTCTCGCGCCGCACCAAGAACAATCCGATACTCGTGGGCGAACCCGGTGTGGGAAAAACGGCCATCGCCGAAGGATTGGCGCACCGTATCGTGAACGGCGACGTACCCGAAAATCTCAAAACCAAACAAGTGTACTCGCTCGACATGGGCGCATTGATCGCCGGAGCCAAGTACAAAGGCGAGTTCGAAGAACGACTTAAAGCCGTCGTCAAGGAGGTAATTGCATCCGAAGGTGATGTGGTGCTTTTCATCGACGAAATACATACGTTGGTGGGCGCCGGAAGAAGCGACGGTGCAATGGATGCCGCCAATATTTTGAAACCCGCCTTGGCGCGCGGCGAATTGCGGGCCATTGGTGCCACCACGTTGGACGAATATCAAAAATATTTCGAAAAAGATAAGGCCTTGGAACGTCGTTTCCAAACCGTAATGATTGACGAACCGGACACGTTGAGCGCCATTTCGATCCTGCGAGGTATCAAAGACCGTTACGAAACGCATCATCAAGTACGCATTCGCGACGAGGCGATCATTTCGGCCGTGGAACTGTCGCAACGTTACATCTCGGATCGTTTCCTTCCCGACAAAGCCATTGACTTGGTTGACGAAGCTGCGGCCAAGCTTCGTTTGGAAATGAATTCGGTTCCCGAAGAAATCGATGTGCTCGATCGTCGTATCCGGCAATTGGAAATCGAACGTGAAGCGATTAAACGCGAAGGCGACGAGCCGAAAATAAAACAACTGAGCAGGGAAATAGCCGATTTATCGGATCAACGCACCGCTTTACGTGCCAAATGGCAAAGCGAACGTGATATTATCGAACGTATTCAAGCCGATAAAAACGCCATCGAAAACTACAAAACTGAAGCGCAACAAGCAGAAAGACAGGGTGATTACGGGCGTGTGGCCGAATTACGGTACGGAAAAATCAAAGAAGCCGAAGCCGAAATGGAAACACTTAATAAAGAGCTGCAAAGCCAACAATCGGGTACGGCGCTGATAAAAGAGGAAGTTACGTCCGACGATATTGCCGAAGTGGTGGCCCGTTGGACGGGAATACCCGTATCGCGCATGTTGCAAAGCGAACGCGAAAAGCTGTTATCGCTCGAAAGCGAATTGCATAACCGCGTGGTGGGACAGGACGAAGCAATCACCGTGGTATCGGACGCCGTTCGGCGCAATCGTGCGGGACTGTCAGATCCGAAGCGTCCCATCGGGTCGTTTATTTTTCTCGGAACGACGGGCGTCGGAAAAACGGAATTGGCGCGTGCATTGGCCGAGTTTCTGTTCAACGACGAAAACATGATGACACGTATCGACATGTCCGAATATCAAGAACGCCATTCCGTTTCGCGTCTCGTCGGAGCGCCTCCGGGTTACGTGGGTTACGACGAAGGCGGACAATTGACGGAAGCCGTGCGTCACAAACCGTATTCGGTAGTGCTGTTGGACGAGATCGAAAAAGCGCATCCCGACGTATTTAATATCTTGTTGCAGGTGTTGGACGACGGTCGATTGACCGATAATAAAGGTCGTACGGTGAATTTCAAAAACACCATCGTTATCATGACGTCCAACATCGGATCGCATCTGATCATGGAGAAACTTGACGGCCTTACCGACGCCAATCGCGAGGATGTGCTTGAGCAGACCCGCGTTGAGGTAATGAACCTGTTAAAACAAACCATCCGTCCCGAATTTATCAACCGCGTAGATGAGATAGTGGTGTTCAAACCGCTCCACAAAGACGAAATCAAGCAGGTAGTGAATTTGCAAATCAAAAGTCTGCAAAAGATGCTGCAAACGCAAGGTATCGAACTTCAAGTGACCGATGCGGCTGTCGATTGGTTGTCCGTTGCGGGTTACGATCCGCAATTCGGCGCCCGTCCCGTGAAACGGGTTATTCAAAAAAATATTCTCAACGAGTTATCGAAAAGAATTCTTGCGGGCAACGTTAAAATCGACAAACCCATCAAAGTGGATTGCGCAAACGAACATTTGGTGTTCGAAAATTAAGAACGAAAAAAATGAATTGATAAAAAGTCAAAAGATATTTTCGGCTTTTATTATAAACCTACCGGGTTTTAAAAACCCGGTAGGTTTGTTGTATACTTTATATCTTTGCCGATTCTTATTCGTTTACCATGATCAAATCTTGTTCCATTATCTTTGGATGTCTGTTGGTCGGCGAAGGCTTGGTATATTTTACCGGGATCCCTTTTCCTTCAAGCATTTTGGGTATGCTGTTACTGACGGGATTATTGTCCTCGGGAATCGTTAAACTTTCGTGTGTTAAGCCGATGACCGATTTGTTGATCGACAATTTGGCTTTTTTCTTTGTTCCCGCGGGCGTCGGATTAATGCTTTATTTTCATATTTTCCGCAAGGAATGGCTGCCGATCGGAACGTCGGCCATCATCAGTACATTCATCGTGATGGCCGTAGTAGCGCTTACCTATCGAAAATTCAAGAAAAAAGATCATTAACAACAATCGATATTCATGTTCGATATCCTTTCGATAACACTCACGTTCGGCATCTACTTTACCGCCCAAATTCTGTACCGTCGTTATCATTACGTATGGCTTAACCCGTTGATGTTGACGATTGCCGGAATCATCATTCTGTTGCGTTTGCTGCATATCGAATACGAAACCTACATGCAGGGAGGCAATTACATTCATTTTTTGTTAAAACCCGCCATCGTGGCTTTAGGCGTACCTTTATACGAACAATTGAAAGAAATCAAAAAACAAACCCTTGCCATCATATTGTCGCAAGTAGCAGGTACTGTTATCGGAATTTTTTCAGTAATCGGTATTGCCCGATTCTTCGGTGCATCACGCGATGTTATCCTTTCGCTTACGCCTAAATCGGTAACCACACCCGTAGCCATCGAAATATCGGCAACCATCGGCGGCATTCCTCCGCTTACCGTAGGCGTGGTGGTGGTAGTGGGCGTATTGGGTGCTGTTGCGGGACCTTTATTTTTGAAACTGATCCGTGTTACCGACAAAGAAGCGGTGGGATTGGCATTGGGATCGGCGGCACACGGCTTGGGCACTTCAAAAGCGGCGGAAATCGGCCGTACGGAAACGGCTTATGCAAGCCTCGGAATGATTCTGACCGCAATCGTTACCGCACTTTCCGCACCGTGGATCATACGATTAATCGACTTGTAACGATTTAATGTAAAATACCGTTTTAATGCAAAAAGCTCCGAAATTTCGAAGCTTTGATGGAATGTAACCGATAAACCCAAACTTAATAAGGAAAAAGCAAGGTTAATCTGAAATCGCTATACTCCGGAAGTGTCGTCCTGTCGGTAACAAAATCGCTGAACGTTACCTTAAACTCAATCGTACCGGGAAATCCGCCGGATCCGGTTACCGTGGGAGTTACGTCATAAGAAAATTGAACGGAATAAGGTTGCTCCACCCCTTCCTTAAGGTATATATTGTACCAAGTAAACGGCAACGGTGTTTGTACTTCAATACCCCTGTTATTAGTATAACGATAGTAAGCTAAAACGCCTCCGTCAAAATAGATGGCTTCCGTTAATTCGGGAATGTCAAATACACGGGAATAATAAGAACCTATTTCATCCACATCGCCCACAAGTTGCCACATATCCCGAGTGATGGTAAAATCTATGTTCTTCCAATAAGAAACAAGACCGTCTTTTCCCGGAGGCCCCTCGGGCCCTTCACAAGCCGTAAATGCCAACATCGCAATAAATAACCATCCCGTAAATTTTTTCATATTCATAAAATCTTATTAAACAATTTCGAAAAATTAATGTTTCGATGAACAAATATACAAATATCGTACCTTTGTTGCACATTAATTTATACATAAAGTAAAAGTATATGTCCGGAAAAAAATTACATTTCGATACCCTGCAAATACACGCGGGACAGGTCCCCGATCCCGTTACCGGTTGCCGCACGGCGCCGTTGTACATGACCACGGCTTATCAATTTAAAAATGCCGAACACGCAGCCAACTTGTTTGCCCTAAAAGAATTCGGCAATATCTATACTCGTCTCCAAAACCCGACCACCGACGTGTTCGAACAACGCATGGCGGCGCTTGAAGGCGGAGTGGCGGCGGTAGCCGTTGCATCGGGACATGCCGCGCAATTTATTGCTTTGAATAATTTTTTGCAAGCGGGCGACAACTTTGTATCCTCGCCTTTCCTCTACGGCGGAACCCACAATCAATTCAAAGTTGCGTTTAAACGCTTGGGCATCGAAGTGCGATTTGCCGAAAACGACAGCACCGAAGCAATGTCGCGATTGATCGACAAAAACACCAAAGCGCTTTATACCGAAAACATCGGTAATCCCGAATTTAACATTCCCGATTTCGATGCCTTGTCAGCATTGGCAACCAAACTCGACTTGCCTCTTATCGTCGATAACACGTTCGGTATCGGCGGATACCTTTGCAAACCGATCGAACGGGGAGCACACATCGTGGTACACTCGGCCACCAAATGGATCGGCGGGCACGGAACTGCCATGGGCGGGATCATCGTCGATGGCGGAACATACAATTGGGGAAACGGCAAATTTCCGCAATTCAGCGAACCGTCCGAAGGATATCACGGACTCGTTTTTTGGGATGCTTTCGGCAGCAAAAGTCCGTTCGGCAACATTGCGTTTGCCATACGCGCCCGAGTGGAAGGGCTTCGCGATTTAGGCCCCGCCATCAGTCCGTTCAACTCGTTTTTGATGCTGCAGGGACTCGAAACGCTTTCGTTGCGCGCGCAACGTACCGTCGACAATGCCTTTGAAATCGCCCGTTGGTTGCAAAAGCATCCGAAAGTGGAAAGCGTCAATTATCCGGGCCTGCCGGAAAGCAAATACCATCAATTGGCCAAAAAATACCTGACTAACGGATTCGGCGGCGTTCTTTCGTTTCGCGTGAAGGGAGAAAAAGACAAAACCGATCGCGTGTTGAACAGGTTACAACTGATCAGTCACGTGGCCAATGTGGGAGACGTACGCACCATCATTACATATCCCGCCGCCACGACGCATCGCCAACTAAGCGATGCCGAACAACTGGCTGCCGGCGTATATCCCAATCTGCTGCGCATGTCGTTGGGGTTGGAATACATTGACGACATTAAGGCGGATTTGGATCAAGCTTTAAATTGAGACCGAAACGGATCGATTAACTTCTTATCGTTGAAGGATTCATGCCTCGGAAAAGAAACTTCCAGGGCATGATGTTTTTTGCGAAACACTTTCCCGAAGATCGGTTTTCCGGCTCTTGGATTTGTGCGTATTTTTTGTATTTTTGCAAGCGGAAAATCACAGTTTATAAATTAAAAATCAGTAAATAGATGTCAAAGGAAAAACATGTTTACTTTTTCGGCAACAAAACCGCCGAAGGTAACGGATCGATGAAAGAATTGCTGGGCGGTAAAGGCGCCAACTTGGCCGATATGAACTTGATCGGGATTCCCGTTCCTCCCGGCTTTACCATTACAACCGAAATCTGCACCGAATATTATAAAGTAGGCCGCGAGGAAGTCATCAAAATGATTCGCGCCGAAGTGGAAGAAGCCATGAAAAAAGTGGAAGCTGCCGTATCAGGTCCCAAATTCGGCGACAAAAATAACCCGCTGTTGGTTTCCGTTCGTTCGGGCGCGCGCGCTTCGATGCCGGGTATGATGGACACGATCCTCAATCTCGGTCTGAATGACGATGTTGTGGAAACGATTGCCGTTAAAAGCGGAAATTCTCGTTTCGCATGGGACTCGTATCGCCGTTTCGTTCAGATGTACGGTGACGTGGTGCTTGACTTAAAACCCGTTTCGAAAGAAGATCACGACCCGTTCGAAGAAATCATCGACCACATGAAGAAAGAAAAAGGTGTGGAACTCGATACCGACCTCACTACCGAAAATCTGAAAGAATTGGTCGTTCGTTTCAAAAAAGCCGTTAAAGAAAAAACGGGTAAAGATTTTCCGACCGATCCTTGGGAACAACTTTGGGGCGCCGTAATGGCCGTTTTCGGAAGCTGGATGAATGATCGCGCCATTCTTTACCGCAAACTGAACCAAATTCCCGCCGAATGGGGCACTGCCGTAAACGTACAAGCGATGGTATTCGGCAACATGGGCAACAATTCTGCCACGGGCGTTGCATTTACGCGTGATGCCGGAACAGGCGAAGCGCTGTTCAACGGCGAATATCTGATCAACGCACAAGGCGAAGACGTAGTAGCCGGTATCCGTACGCCGCAACAAATCACCAAAATAGGCTCGCAACGTTGGGCGAAATTGGCCGGCGTATCCGAAGAAGAACGTGCCGCTAAATTTCCTTCGTTGGAAGAAGCCATGCCGACGGTTTACAAAGACCTGTTCAACACGCAAAAGCACTTGGAAACGCATTATAAAGACATGCAGGACATCGAGTTCACCATTCAAGACGGTAAACTCTGGATGCTGCAAACTCGCAACGGAAAACGTACGGGCGCTGCAATGGTAAAAATTGCGATGGATATGTTCCGCGAAGGTATGATTGAAGAAGAAGCTGCCGTATTGCGTTGCGAAGCGCAAAAATTGGATGAACTGCTTCATCCCGTTTTCGACACCGGCGCGTTGGCAAAAGCTCCGATGATCGCTCAAGGATTGCCCGCATCGCCCGGCGCCGCTACGGGACAAATCGTATTCTTTGCCGAAGACGCCGAAACATGGGCCGCTTCCGGAAAGAAAACCATCTTGGTACGCGTGGAAACGTCGCCCGAAGATTTGAAAGGAATGCACGTAGCGCAAGGTATTCTCACCGCTCGCGGCGGGATGACTTCACACGCTGCCGTTGTTGCCCGCGGAATGGGTAAGTGTTGCGTATCGGGTGCGGGAAGCCTCGTGATCGATTATAAAGCCCGCACGATGACCGCCAAAGGCAAAACATACAAGGAAGGCGATTGGATTTCGCTCGACGGTTCAACCGGAAACGTATACGAAGGTCAAATCAAGACCAAAGAAGCCGAATTGAGCGGCGATTTTGCCGAACTGATGCATTTGGCCAACAAATATGCTCGCTTGCAGGTTCGCACCAATGCCGACACGCCGCACGATGCGAAAGTGGCGCGCGATTTCGGTGCACAAGGCATCGGGCTGTGTCGCACCGAGCACATGTTCTTCGAAGGCGAAAAGATCATTCCGATGCGCGAAATGATCTTGGCCGACGACGAAGCCGGACGCCGCAAAGCGCTCGAAAAACTCCTTCCGCTGCAACGCGCCGACTTCGAAGGTATTTTCGAAGCAATGCAAGGATTGCCCGTGACCGTGCGCCTGCTTGACCCGCCGTTGCACGAGTTTGTTCCGCATGACGAAAAAGGTCAAGCCGAAATGGCAAAAGTGATGGGCATTTCGGTACAAAAGGTAAAAGAAAAAGTGGAATCGCTGCACGAATTCAACCCGATGCTCGGCCATCGCGGCTGCCGCTTGGGCAACACGTATCCCGAAATCACCGAAATGCAAACCCGCGCGATTATCGAAGCGGCATTGAATCTGAAAAAGCGCGGCATCGA
>JAVBNP010000032.1:0-2642 GCA_031551455.1 Bacteroidales bacterium
CAAAAACAATCGACCGGGCGCATCGGTATTTTCCGTAATTTTGTCAAACTTTTCAAACAACATAGATATGGCACAAATCATTGACGATATTTCAAGAACATTCAACGAGTACTTGCTGATCCCCGGTTTAACGACAAAGGGATGTGTCCCCGATAAAATAAGCTTGAAGACCCCATTGGTAAAATATCGAAAGGGAGAAAAAGTCGATTTATCGTTGAACGTTCCGTTCGTATCGGCAATCATGCAATCGGTATCCGACGACAACATGGCCATTGCGTTGGCTCGTAACGGCGGACTCTCGTTCATTTTCGGTTCCCAATCCATCGAAAGTCAAGCAGAGATGGTTCGAAAAGTAAAAAAATACAAAGCCGGATTCGTTGTCAGTGATGCCAATCTGACTCCCGAACATACCTTGAAAGATGTTGTTGATCTGAAAGATCGAACGGGATTTTCCACCATAGGCATTACCCATGACGGCACGTCCAACGGAAAACTTTTGGGCATGGTTGCCAGCAGGGACTACCGTCCGGGCAAAGACGATTTGAATAAAAAAGTCGAAGATTTCATGACGCCTTTTTCAAAGCTGGTAACGGGAAAATACGGTATCGGCTTGGATGAGGCCAACGACATCATTTGGGACAACAAAATCAACACGCTCCCGATCATCGACGAAAATCAGCATTTGAAATATTTCGTTTTCAGAAAAGATTACGACAATCATAAAAACAATCCCGACGAACTGTTGGACGATCACAAACGATTGTTGGCGGGTGCGGGTATCAATACGAGAGATTATGCGGAACGGATTCCCAAATTGGTCGAAGCGGGTGTTGACGTTCTTTGTATCGATTCGTCCGACGGATTTTCGGAATGGCAAAAAGACACCATCGAATTTGTCAAGAACACTTACGGCGAACAAGTTAAAATCGGAGCGGGAAATGTGGTCGATCGAGACGGATTTCGTTATTTGGCCGATGCCGGCGCCGACTTTATCAAAGTGGGTATCGGCGGCGGATCCATTTGTATTACCCGAGAACAAAAAGGGATCGGCAGAGGTCAAGCCACGTCTTTAATTGAAGTTGCCGAAGCACGTGATGAATATTTTAACGAAAACGGCGTGTACATCCCCATTTGTTCCGACGGCGGCATCGTACAAGATTATCACATGGTGCTTGCGTTGGCCATGGGCGCCGACTTCATCATGATGGGAAGATATTTCGCGCGTTTCGACGAAAGCCCGACAAAAAAGTTGATGGTTGGCGGCGCTTACGTGAAAGAATATTGGGGCGAAGGCTCCAATCGGGCAAGAAACTGGCAACGGTACGATATGGGCGGAAGCAATCACTTGAAATTTGAGGAAGGCGTGGACAGTTATGTTCCGTACGCCGGAAAACTCAAAGACAACTTGGATGTGACTTTGGGAAAAATAAAAGCAACCATGTGCAGTTGCGGGGCGCTTTCCATACCCGAATTAAAACAAGTTGCCAAAATAACGTTGGTGTCCTCTACAAGTATTGTCGAAGGCGGAGCACACGATGTTATTTTGAAAGAAACGCAGACGAACCAATAGATTTATTTTTGAGACCTATTCGGAATACTACAAATCCATAAACTCGTAGCTGTTTTCCGTTTGATCCATATATCGCCAAAATCCGTCGGCGGGAAGCACCAAACTGACTCGATTGTCGTTGGGATGAAACGAAATTTTTTTCGCCTCCCGTAACCGACTGTCAAAAAAAACATGCACATGATGTTCCTTGTCATTGACTAAACCGAACGGCGATACGGACCCGGGCTGCAAACCCAAATACGTTGACATTCGTTGTTCGGATGCAAAACTGATTTTCCCCTGTTTCAAGTGTTTTTCCAAATCGTGAATTTTCAATTCCCGCGAACATTCCAGAATGACCAAATAATGTTTATTACCCTTATGGTTTCTGAAAAACAAATTTTTACAATAAGTAGTCCTCGTATCCGTCCAATATCGTCTCGCCTCTTCAACGGTGGGTGTCGGCGGATGTTCGTAATAATCATACGAAACGTCCAATCGCTCCAATAGTTGATACACTTCCGGTTGTCCGAGAAAGGAGCCCCTCTCCTCACCCTTCGTCACCGAAAAAAAATGTTCGTTATTTGAATTCATGATCAATAACCAAACTTATAAAAGCCTATCAATAACTTATAAAATAAACCTATCGGGTTTTAAAAACCCGATAGGTTTTAATCAATTTTGCATTCACATAAACCGGGGTCAAAACAAACCCGTAATATTTCCTTGGTCATCAATATCGATGCGTTCGGCGGAAGGTTCGGCCGGAAGACCCGGCATCCGCATCATATCGCCGGCAATCGGGATAATAAAACCCGCTCCCGCAGCCAATTCCACTTCACGGACATAAAACACGTAATCTTTCGGCGCGCCGATCACGGCGGGATTATCCGATAATGATTTTTGCGTTTTCGCCATGCATATCGGCAAATGCGACAATCCCAAATCGTTGATTCGTTTAATGTCCGATTCCGCCTTTTTACTGTATTCGATTTGTCCCGCTCCGTAAGTCTGTTTGGCAATGATCTCTATCTTTTTCGCAACGGGTTGTTGGAGATCATACAACGGCTTGAAGGGCGTCGAGGTTCTTCCC
>JAVBNP010000246.1:0-24276 GCA_031551455.1 Bacteroidales bacterium
AATGTCCCATGGTGGTCACCACGCGAATTTCCAGATCATTATTGCCCGAACGCAATTTGTCGGAAATATCGCAGATGCGGTTGCCGTACCATGTCACGCCGCAATCCTTGCCGTTCACTTTCACTTCGGATACGCCGTATACTCTTCCCAAATTCAATACGACGTTTTTCGTATTTTGAACGGAGATTTCTTTTCGATAGATGATCGTTCCGGTGAAATTGACGTATTCCGTGTCTTTTAAATCTTTCGGAGCGTCCATGCGGATAGTTTGAACCGTTTTTTCGCGGCTGTGGCGTAATTCCACGTCCCAACCTTCCAACGTACGGCCGTTTTTTCCCGCAACGGGCAACGGATTCCAATTCGGACCTTTTCCTTCTTTATCGAAAACGATCACGCGTGAATCGACGGGACAAAGATCGAGGTCGAAACCGCCGTTTGCATCGAGTTCGATGCGATATCGTTCGCCGTTATCCAAATCCCACACCCAAGGATATTTTCCGGAAGTGATTTTTTTCGGAAACGTGATTTTTGTTTGATACGGTTGATGCAGATTTGAATTGATGAAGAAAAACAAATCCGATTGATCGTCGGCCGTATACCGGGCGGTCATCACGTACGGATCGGGATTCGCCACGTCAACGTAAGGCGCGAGTCCGTATTTCTTTTGTACGGCGGGGTACCAAGCGATAAAGTCGTTATCGGCGGGCTTTTGCAGCAAAATAAATCGATCGGGGAACGATTTCAGTTTTTCGACTTTGGCCGTTACCTGACGATCGCGTTCCTTGTAATTGCTCCAACCCAACGATTTGTGCGGATATTTTTCGATGCAGAATACTTTTCCGCCCGACGAAACAAATTCGATTAATTTGTCCAATGTTGCCGGATCCGTGCGTTCCACTTCGATGAGGAAAAGAGCGCCGTAAGTGCGTTTACCGTAACAAAGCAGGCCTTTTTTGATTTGCGCGTTGCGAATGATCGCCTCGGACACGTAATCGGTTCCGTTGCCGCATTTGCTCATTGCTTCCCACAAAAGGCTTTGGTATTCCGCGTTAATTGCGTTGGGAAACGGTTCCATTTGCATGCCCATCGTGGTCCACATATCGGCCACGGGAGGCAAAATGGCGATATCGGCATACATGTCCGCGTTTTGGAACAAGGCCGACACGCGTGCACGGTACCGATTAAAATATTTGAAATAAGGCCACCAATTGTTGTTTTCGTTATAATACGCGCCGTAGCGAACCCATCCGGGGAAAGGCGCTTGGGGCGGCGAATAATTAAACCCGTGCAACACGGAGTGCGTGATGCCGACAACGGTGTTTTGGTCGCATCCCAATTTGAGGAATTCCAAGGTGGCGTTAAATACCCGATAGGTATTGGTCATTTCTTCGTTGCTCACCAATCGTTTACCCGAAAGGTGCGCCGCCGAAGAAACGTATTTATTGATCATCGTGTAGGCGCGTCCGCGACGATAGTCTTCGTTGGACATTTCTTCGCCGAGACGATGTTGCAACCAGTTGGTTGTCCACGATTCGCCTTCGGGAATATCGAACGGCATGCTCGTTTCGAGCGGGAAAAATCCACGGCCGTATCCCTGAACGCGCGATTTGACTTTTAATTTCTTGCACCAATCGGCAAACGTGAGGCAAAAACGATCGTTGAATAATTCGGCTTTCGTCGCTTCCATGTCGTAGCGCATCCGATCGATCATTTCTTTAAACTCGGGCGACATGTCCGCGCCGTATTTATAGTCCGATACGTTGCCCATGCCTTCCGGCTTCCACATGGTGAACGGAAGATACGGCATAATGTCGTAGCCGTTGCGTTTTTTGAACGCCTCGACCATGTCGCTTGTCCAGTTGGCGCCTTCCAATTCGAACCCGTCGACGAAAAACGCGCGAAGATAACGGGAAAGCGATCCGATGCGTTTCTCGATGGTATCCGACATTTTCGTCAGATATTTTTCGACAGCCGGCTTGTTCAGATGGTTCAATGCAGGCCCGTCGGCTCCCGGAGCGCCGTTAATCACGCTTCCGAACGAGTCGATCCGCACCAACGCATAAAGCGCATACCGTCCTTTCGGAATATCGATGGTCATCGACTCTTTTCCGATTTGATCGGAAAGGTCAACCACCTGCTCCAAATTATTTACGGGATCGGGAACGAGTTTAAGCGACATCAAACGCAGGGTTCTTCCCGCATACGGATTATTGATTTTGGGATCTGCTTCTTTCAGCAGGTTGAAAACCGATGTTTCGTACAGCGTGGGACCGATTACTTTTTTCACCCCGATTACCACGGCTTGTCCGCGTTCGTCTCCGTGAAGAAACTCTCCGCCGAACGGCCAACCCGAACCGACAATCAAATCGCAGGTTATTCCGAGCTTTCCGGCTTCATCGAAAGCCGTTTTCAACATATCGATCCATTCGTCGCCGAGCCACTCCAACGAACGAATTCCGAGATCATCGGTAAGTTCGGGGAATTTTACGGGATTGATCTCCACGCCGCCGACTTCGGCATCTCGCAACAATTGCAGTTCGCGAACAATCTCCCCGGCTTCCACTTTGTCACCGTTCCACCACCACCGCACAAACGGATGGTATTTGGGATCGGGATTCTTAAAGAGTGAATACAAACTCACCGCTCCGGCGCTTTTCCGTTCGACGACGGAAGCTCCGGAAAACGAGTCGGGCGGATTGCCTTGTTCGATATTTCGCGCTGTATGAGTTTGTCCCTCCATTTGTTATTCCCGGCCAAACGTTATTTAACGGTTACGTCTGTCGATTGATTCGAGACCAATTGTTTTTTCTTTCCGGCATCCGGTTCCGTGTAGGTAACGCCTTTGATGGTTACCTTATGCGCATCGTCCAAAACAACGGCGGGACGATAGTCCGGCTTTTCGGCAATTACCTTAACGTTATCAAACTCTATGTTTTTGGCATGACGAACGTAAAAAGCCCATGCGGGAAGTTCTCTGAATTGCGAAAATTCGGGATACGATTTCCGCATTTCGGGCACTTTTGCCAATTCTTCGGGCGTCGTTCCCACTTTTGCGTAATACGGATTTCCTCCTCCGGGATATACAATCGTGATGTTTTTCAACTTCACGTCCGTAATGTAGTGGTCGGACAATCCGACGATGCTTGCCGGGGAGATGTTACGGGGCAAGTGATGAATGGGCCCTTCGTAATCGTATCCTTTATCGGGTTTACCGGCCGGTACTTCGGCATATACATTGGAAATGGTGATGTTTTTCATGGAAGGTTGTTTGCCTTCGCTCCGTTCGCCGATACGCAGATAGATGACGTTGCCCGTATGAATGGCGTCGAGCGTATCCACCACCACATTTTCGACGGTGGCGCCGTCAACGGCCGCTATCGTAATGGCAGAACGATAGGTGTCGTAAACCTTGTTGTTGTATATTTTAATGTCGACAAAACCGCCGCGAGATACCGTTCCGAATTTGATGCCGCTGGCGCCCGAACGTGCCACATTGTTGCGGATCAAAATGTTTTTACACATATAGTTGGGGTCGTGCGATTTGAGACAAATGGCATCGTCCGACGAATCGAAGAAAGAATTGGTAACCGTTGCGTTTTCGCAGTCCACCACGTCCAACCCGTCATTATTCCAATATGCATTGCTGTGAACGGTGATTCGATCGATTTTCAGATTTTTGCATTGTTCGTAAGTTTGCACCCAACTTGCCGAATTGGTCAAACTGATATCCTCAATGGTAATGTTATTGCAGGAATGGAAACTGATCACCATCGGACGAATCGCTTCGGTGGGACGACCGCTTCTCAACGGGTCGTTTACGATGCCGCGATGAATCAAATCAACCAAATTGTAAGCGACTTGACGTCCCCGACAATCGATTAAACCTTTTCCCGTGATGCCGATATTTTCTTGTTTGTAAGCCAACACAAATGCGGTATAAACCACCATATCGTAATCCAGCGGATTGGTCGATCCCAATAATACGGATCCTTCTTCCAAATGCAACGTTACGCCGGATTTAAGATGGATACTTCCGGAAACGTAACGTCCCAACGGAAATACCAAACGTCCGCCGCCTTTTTCATGAATCATGTCAATGGCATATTGAATGGCTCGCGTGTTAACGGTTGTACCGTCCGCTTTGGCTCCGAAATCCGAAATATTATAATCTTTTGCCTGCGCTCGGGCAATACAAAGCAGACAAAATACAATGCATAAGAATTTTATTTTAGTCATGACAATCCGGTGTTTTTATGGTTACGTTCGGATATTTTCGATCCTTTTCTCAAAAAAGGTAAAAGTCAAACTGTTGTTGTCGAAATTATTTCGCTTGGATTTTTTTACCGTCGGCCGTAACGCTGTTTTGTACTTTCACGTCCTTGGACGAAGCGCCTTTCAATGAAACGGGTACGGAAGGAACGTCGATAAACGAATCGGCGATTTGCACGCCGGAACATCCGGTCAATACGATACCTTTGGTTGCGGGATTTTGTTTGCTTTTAATGGTTACGTTTTTAACGTTAACGTTTTTGCAACCGTTATATACTTGTACGTCGCCACCGGCATTGAAAAGTAAAAAGTCCGACAACGTTACGTTGGTACAATTGCTCATGTAAACCAATGCGGGACGAAACGATGTCATGCCGTTGGCCAAATTGTTCTTTTTTCCCTGTTCGTCAATATTCGTATTCAACACGGAACCTTGTTCATCAATCAAACCTTTTCCGGTAATTCCGATATTTTGTAAATCCTTGGCAATAATCAAAGCGGCATTTCCGTCAACAAATTCGTAATCGTAGGGAGATGTTGATCCCATCAAACCGGCGCCTTCTTCCAATTGGATGGTTACGTTGGATTTGAGATTGATGGTTCCCGTCAGATAGCGTCCCACATAAAAAACAAGACGTCCGCCGCCGTTTTCGCTGATGTGATCCACCGCTTTCTGGATGGAACCCGTATTAAGCGTTATTCCGTCGGATTTTATTCCGAACATGGACGCTTTGTAGTCCTTCTGAGCCCACGTCGAAACGGTACATGCCAATAAAAAAGCAATTGCGATAAATTTTATTCTGTTCATTGTTTGTTGTTATTTGAGATGATTAATATGCTTATTTTTAGAATTATATCATAATATTGCGATTTGACTTTATGTCGCAAAAAATATCGTAACGGTCAAAACAGGTATCCGGATGATACAAAATCACCCGTACCTTTAAGCGATAACATCTTTATCGAGCGGAAGATACAGCGGAATTTCATGACCCGGACCATTGTTCTTGGCAAAGATATCGATATAAAATCATATAGACAATGAAACCGGTTGTTAAAAAATCATAATAATCGATTCGCCGAACAATAACGGTTAAACTTTCCCGCTTACATATAGCTAATAATAAAATTATTGAAGTCGGGTTATTGTATTAAGAGATTCTCCGGATCGATCGGATACGGTATTTCAAATTGTGTTATAATCGGTAAAGTATAACAGAGAAAACTCGAGTTTTAGGCGCATTTGCCAAAGTATACCATATTATAAATGTATTGTCAAAAAAAATCGGGTTGCACGATTTCACGTACAACCCGATCATAATTTTTTAATAATATCTTATCGCCTTTCCGGCAAACAATATTCCGAAAATAACATCGGAAATCGATTCCGAAAAATTTAAAAATATCCGTGCGTTTCCACGTCACCGTATTTAAGCGCGATTTCGACCCTCTTTACGACTAATCCGTCCGAACCGTCATAATTGAACATCACTTGGTTGAACCCTTGAGTGATGCTTTCGGCCGGAACGACAAAAGCATATTCCGTATCCTTATTTTCCAAGCCGAGCGCTTTGTCGTACAACGCAACATATTCCGGTCGTTGTTGATCCACCGATTTTCCGTTAATTTGAACCTTGAAATCTACGGGGCGATTGGTACGCACGAACAGAATCACCTCTTCCGGGCGGTCTGTTTTCACATCGTCCCCGATGTATATGGGAGCAACGCCGTTACCCGAAACTTTCAACGGCAACGGAGTATCCAATATCAAGTTATATTCGCGAACCCCGTCCGACAAGCAATATACTTTATTACGTTTTCTTAAGGTTTCCAACGAACCCAATTCTTTCAACATTTCGGGCGCGCGCATGCGGCAAACTTGCCCGCCGGGTTCGGTTTGCAATTGCTTGTTGTTCATATTGTATTCCGTGAGATAGTAATTGAACAAGTAGATACCGTCGGCGCCTTGAGCCAATGCGTGCGATACCATTCCTCGATGCATTCCTTGCGAATAAAATTCTCTCGGACGATATCCGCCATCATCCACGGAGACATATATGGGTACGGACGGCTCGTTCAGTTCCTTTTTAAATTTGGCAACCGATATGGCGGGGTCGCCTCTCCAATGCACTCCGATGCTTACAAAATCGACCAATCCGAGGCGTATCCAATCCTTCACGTCCAATCCTTTTTCGCGGCACGATTCCATCGATGACGGAACTCTGACGGAAAGCAATATTTTTTTGCCCCGTTTCGCGGATACTTCGTCAACTTTCGCCTTGATGTTTTTCACCAATTGCGTCATGGCTTCCGTATTTTCTTTTTTCGCTCCTTCGCTGCCCTTGAAATAGACAATGAATCGCATGAAATCGAGATCAAAACCGTCGATCATATCGTATTTATCCAATTGCTCGGAAATAATCGCCAATTTATGATCGCGAACTTCTTGATGCAAAAAATCGAGCGCCCCGCCGCTGTGCCAACCTTGCGCGGTATCGTGTGTCCAATATTCGGGATGCGCTCTCCAAAAACCTCCCGCGTACCATATCGGACAAACTTCCGTTGTATCGGCAAAGTGAATGTCGTTCATGCGATAGGTGATGAAAGCCTCCAAACCTTTTTCTTTCGCACGATTCAGCGATGCGGCAATAACGTCGGTACCTTCTTTTTCGAGCGCCAAATGATGTAAGTAATATCTGTGCGCTTCTTTATAAGCCGTCGTATCTTTTCCGCAGTTGATCGTACCGTTCAAATCATCCCCGATAACGGGACCGTATTTGGATCGATAATAGAGAAAATCGCTGCCCGAACACATCATGTATGTAGTAACTTGCGTTCCGTCGGCAACCATATCCACACACGCGTTGACATCGGCAACCGTTATCGGCCGTTGGCCGAACCAACGATTTCCCAACATATCCGTCCCGTCGTTGTTGTGAATGAGCCTGTGAAAGTCTTTTTTCGGTTGTTCCGTTTGGTTACAAGCGAACAAAACCGAAACAATAACAAAAAATAAAATCCGATTTGCGTGATGCGGTATTTTCATGACTGTTTGTTTTTTTGTAATAATAATAATAATGATGATGATGTAAATTTTAAAATATGAGTATTGAAAATCGTTAAAATTCACAAAAGATGACCTCTCATATTCAATCGGGATCAAATGTAACGCAAATCTTTTATTTTACAAAGCTGAGACATTTTCAACGAGCAAAAACCGAGGAAAAAATCCATGAAAATAAAAAGAGGCTGCCCAAAAGGACAGCCTCTCTATCAATTTACACTAAATACTTTAGTTTTGTACGGCATTGGGGTTATACAACATTTCACTTTCCACAATTTCCATGGTCATACCTGAAACAGGGTACGACGAAAGTGACGTATGGCAGGTCGAACCTGTTCTGTTCACAGGGAAATTCCAACGCTTGTTGTTGTAGAATTCAAGACCCGATTCACCCCACATTTCGATACGCGTCTGCAATTGAATCTTTTGCAAAGTGCTCATTGCCGTCATCGACGAATAATTGTCACATGTCAAAAGAGCGGCTCCGCTTTTCGTTCTTGCAGCAAGTAAAGTATTCAAGGTGGTTTTGGCACCCGATTCGTTACCCGAATTAAGTTGAGCTTCGGCTTTCATCAAATAAGCTTCGGAAGCTCTGAATAAGATATCGGAAGATACGTTGGGGCTTTTGTTGTCCGAAGCTCCCAAACCGATCGATGCCGCAAACTTAAAACTCACGTATGACGGAACCGTAATGGTGGTTCCGGTAGAGTTGACATACGGACCAAATGCCGCAGAACCTTGGAATGCATCCTTACGATAATCGTTGGCATCAATTTGATTATACAAACGATCATCGATGCGTAAGAATCCCGAAGTACCGGCACCTTGCTTGTTCCCAAAGGGATTAAACCAATCGGTACGAACATACGTTGCGTTACCGCCCGTCCATCCGAGTACACACTCCGTCATGATGGCCGCGTTGAGGAACGCATTTTGATCGGCAAGACATTTTCCGTCAGCGTCAGGTCTGCTACCGTAAATACTTTCGCCCATCAGCGGTTTATTCGCAATGATATAGTCACATGCCGAAATCACCGTGGCCCAATCGCCGTGGCACAATGCAGCACGAGCTAAGACGAAGTAAGCTACCGCCAAATCGATATCTTCCGTATTAGCATCGGTGGTGCCGACTCCGGCTTGAATCAATCGATCGACCGCACCTTGTGCGTCCGTCAAGATAAATGTGTATGTATCTTCCGCCGATGCGCGAGCTTTAGGCGCTTGTGTCGGAAGAAAGACGTCATACAGAGGCAAACCCAATTTTCCTTTTCCTCCGTTTAAATATGCGTCCTGATAGTTTTCCATCAGCCAATTATAACTATATGCACGCAAAGCAAGACCCCAAGCTTTATAAGTCAACAACTTCGGATTGTTGCCTACAACATCATCGGGAAGAAGATTCAACAAAATATTTGCGGCTCTGATGTTATCCCAACCGGCATTCCAGTAATTAATATTCACTGAGGCGCCGAATGACCTGATGTCAATTGCAAATTGATATTCATCGGCACCGAATCCGCCGGCACTGCTTGTACCCATCGACACATCATTAGCTTCAAGGCAACGCACGGTATGCGTCCCTTGAGCGGTTGTATAACGGGTTTCGGAACCTCCGCCCGTACCCCAATTAAATCGTTTGGTCAACCCATTGGCCGTACCTCCCAATACCAAATCGATCTGAGCATCGGTTCCGGTTTTCAACAGGTCCATTATTTGTTCGTCGGTAATGGCATTAGGTGGCGTAACATCTAAATAGCTCGAGCAAGAAGCGAAAAAAAGTAATCCTGCCGCAATTATCATTAAATGCTTTTTCATAACAATATCATTTTTCAAATTAGAAATTTATATTAATACCAAGTGATATGGTTCTGCTATACGGATAAATATATTGCCCTATATCAAAACCGCCAATCAACGACATTCTCGGATCAAGACCTTTATGCGCCGATTTCATCCATATATTATCGGCCGAGAAATAAACACGGGCGCTTTCAATAATTCCTACACTATCCATCCATTTTTGAGGAAGCGTGTAGCCCAACGTAATGTTTTTCACGCTGAAATACGAAGCATTCCAAAGAGCGGCATCCGAATACTCCCAGTTACCTCTGTCAACACCATTAAGTTGTCCGACGCCCGATGAAGCCATGTGAATCGGGAAAAATGCATTCGGATTTTCCGGTGTCCACGTGTTATTCACCATATCAAATGATACGGGAGCTCCGATTTTTTCTTGTTTGTACAAGTTATCGGAAAATTCTTTACCCATGTACAAACCTCCGATTTGGAATGCGAACTGCGCCATGAAATCGATGCCTTTCCATGACACCGACGTACTGAACCCGCCGATAATATCGGGAGTCGCGCTGCCCATTTCGTAACGGTCATTGGATGTCGTATATTTGCTGTAAGCTTTCACGTTATCGCCGACTTTCGATCCCGTATACCGTCCCGCATCAAGGTCGCTTTGAGTTACTTTGTGCCAAAACAGCGGCAAGCCGTATGTCGGGTCGGGTCCCGCATATTTGAAAATGTACATATTGTACATGTCTTTATTGATTCCGCGCAAGTATGCAATGCTACCGGTTCCGCCGAGACCTTGCTGTGTCCAAGCGTCGACTCCGGCCGTCCAATTACCTCCCAATGCCTCGCTACCCGTACCTGCGGGAACTTCCTTGATTTTCGTACGATAGTGGGTACCGTTCAAAGTAACCGACCAGTACAGATCTTTGTTTTTGACGATATCTACACCCACATTCCATTCAATACCGTAGTTCTGCAACTTTGCCGTATTTTTGGTAAGGGTGGCTTGACCCAAGGAATAAGGTAAATTTTCTGCCCATATCATATTTTTGGTCACACGATTATAATAATCGATTGATCCGTAAAACCGGTTCCAAAAACGAAAATCGATACCGGCATCCACCACATCAATTTTCTCCCAAGTCAAAGCATCATTTACAAAAGTGGCTTGCGTCAAAGCAAATCCCGTGGGAGTGATTCTGTTACCGTCGTTTGGATTATACCCTGAAGCTCCTAAGTTCCAACGTTGATAGCCCGAATAACGGTCAACACCATTTTGATTACCGGTAACACCGTAGCTGGCACGAAGTTTCAAATCGGTTAACCAATTTTGCGTGGAGGCCATGAAGTCTTCGGCCGAAATACGCCAACCGGCACCCACTGACCAAAATACACCCCATCTGTTTTCGGGTTTTTTGAATTTGGATGAACCGTCACCGCGAATTGATGCTTGCGCATAGTATTTGGAAGCGTATACGTAATTCACGCGACCAAAATAGCTTTCCATGGCTTCTTTTTCTTTACTGCCGTTGGATGTACCTATTTGGTCAATCTGATTTCTGCCAGGAGCATTTGCCCATGTCGGGAAATCGGGTAAGAACATGTAACCGGCACTTAAAAGTTGGTTTTCATACTTCCATTGATAAAACTCGTGACCGGCCAAAGCTTCGATTTCATGTTTATCTATTGTTTTGTTGTATCGCAACAATTGTTGTGCATTAAGGACGTTAACCGTCTGAGGAGTTTCTCCGTAACCTCCTTTTTCATTGATATATTGACCGGTGATGGGGTTAAAATATCTATAACGGGTTTCAAAGTAATTATCGGTAGACATGGTTGCGATGAACGTGAAATCTTGCAAAAATTTCGCTTCAACATACCCCCGCAGATTTACGTCATGTGAAACTCTTTTGTCCATATCGTTCTCCATCATATAGATAAGATTTAAGTCCGTGGTGGCACTCATCGGAGTGGTGGGACCTACGGGCGATGCAGACAAACCGAATGTGGAGGGAAACATTTTTTGACCGTTTTCATTCAATCGGTAACTGCCATCCAGATTTCGTGCATACATTGGTATTAATTGGTTGGTACCGTTAATCCAACGAAAAACATTTTGCCATGCCGAGCCCGGATTGCGACCGTAACGAGTGGCCATCGATCGTGTCATGCGATTCGCATAAGCCGAGTTCAAACCCGCCTTCAACCAATCATAAATTTGAACATTTACATTTACACGCGCATTATAACGTTCAAATTCCGAACCTTTAATATACGAAGGATCCGATAAATAACCCGCAGAAATGAAATAATCCGTTTTATCCGAAGCCCCGCTTACCGAAATGTTGTGTTCTTGACGGAACCTATTTTCGAGAACATGATCCTCGATCGGATCCCAATAAAGAAGTTTTGCTTGAGGGTTCAATTTACCGTCGGTTCCCACCAAATAAGCTCCGCTCATGGTAGAACTGGCAGTAGTAGCCGATCCCGTCGGAGTATATACGGCTCCGGGAACATCGTACAACATCCAGTTTCCCAATCCGTTCGCTTGGAGTATAGGTTGATCGGAAGCATCAAAACCGGCAAAATTGAATAAGTGTTGGCTTGCAAACTCGGCGGCTTGTGCCGAAGACATTCTGGGATTCCCCACACGCGTGGTGCTGTTATCTCCCGCCCCACCCGGAGCATACATTGCCGAATTATAGATGCTTTTCCATGCCCATTCGTAAACGTCTTGGGGTTCACTGACTTTATCATACTTATAGGGCCCGATTTGGTTTATACCAAAACGTCCGTCATAGTTAACTCGTGCTTTCCCTTTTGCTCCTTTCTTGGTGGTAATCAATAAAACACCGTTAGCCCCCCGAGAACCGTACATTGAGGCAGAAGCCGCATCTTTTAATACCGTAACGGATTCAATATCTTTGGGATTTAAGGTTGCCAAAACATTGTCATGAACTGCCGGAACGCCGTCAATTACGATCAAAGCATTGGCATTATTTTGACTGGCCGTACCTATACCGCGAATACGAACCCCCATATCCAACCCGGGCTGACCGTCAATGGCAGCTACTTGCAAACCTGGAACAGAACCTTCCAAAGCACGTGTTACCGTTGAATTGGATTGAGCGCTCAACGTTTTGCTATCTACAACCGAAATAGATCCAGTTAAATCTCTTTTTCTTTGAGTTCCATAAGCAACCACCGTAACCTCTTCGATTTCCAAATTATCTTCTTCCATGGTCACATTGATAGTTCTTTGTTCACCCACAGTGATTTCCTGCGATTTATATCCGATAAATGATACCTGCAAAACAGAACTTGTTGAAGGTACCGTAATGGTATAACTACCGCTGACATCAGTTACGACACCCGTAGTGGTTCCTTTTACCCTAATGTTTACCCCGGGCATGGGTTGATTGTTCATATCAAAGATTTCTCCCTTGATCGTAACACCTTGCATCACGCTTCCGGGAACAATAACGATCAGATTATTGTCCAACATTTTATATGTCAGATTCGAATCAGCCAATACCTCATCCAAAATCGATTCAACCGTTTTATTGGTTGCATTAACATTAACTTTTTGATTGACAAAAGTTAAATCATCACTGTAAAAAAAACGAAATTCGCTTTGAGATTCGATGCTTTTAAAAACATCTTTCACCGTAACATTTGTCATTTGTGCATTCAGTTTCGTCGCTTGCGAATAAACCGTAGCACCGACATTTAACATTGTAATAACCAATATGAAACCGGTTAATTTCATTATTCGAAAAAATTGTGACCCTCTCTTAGATAAAGGAAAGTCGTGATTTTGAAAATAATTCATAGGTTTGTATTGTTTTTAAATAAATACTACAAGGCTTTCTCATAAAAATTCACTTGCAGCCTTGTGACTGTTTATACTTGTTGTATATAAAGCGAAAACGACACTCGCTTATTCGTTTTGAGTTATCAGGATTGTTACATAGGCTTAAATTTTTAGATTAAAACTATTCAATTTTCTTTATTTTTATTATTATACAACTTTTTATATTCCTCACTGAATTTATCGTTACGAGACAAAACAACTTCGGAACCGCTTAGTTCAAATTTCACCGGAGCCGTTTGTGCCATTGCGCGCAATACAGCTTCAACGGGTTCGTTTTCCAACGTTCCGTTAAATCGATATCGTTTCAGTTGTTCGTCGGCAAAAGTAACCCGCACGTTGTAACGACGTTCCAACTTTGCGGCCAAGCTCACCAATTCTTCACTTTCAATACGCCATCTTTGATCCTTCCATGAAGTATTTAACATATAATCCGTATCTGCCGGCACTTCTTTTATATTGGTAATGGAAGATGAAATCATATTCTTTTGCAAAGGTTGTGATACCAACATTGTAACTTTTTCACTTTTTGGCTTCACCTCAAATAAAATTTCATCGGTACTTTTCAATAACGTTAACCGTTGTTTGGGCTTCAACGAAACCGCGGGTTCGTTTTGAGCCGATGCACTCGTCCGCGTAACTTCCACATGCCCTTCCACTAAAATCGTTTCGATAACGGAGTCATTTGGATAAGCTTTTACATTGAAAGTCGTACCAATAGCCTTTATATTAAGTTTGGATGTTTTAACCTCGAATGGTAACTTTTTATTCTTAGCGACTTCGAAATAACCTTCACCTTCAAGTCGTACTTCTCTATCGGATACGGCAAAAGTTGTTGCATACCTCAACTTGCTTCCAGCATTAAGCCAAACCTTAGTTCCATCGGTTAATACGACTTGCGATTGAGAGCCAAAAGGCACTATAGTTTCATAATATGCATACGTCATTTCCTTTTCCGGCTGTTTATCTATGTAATGTCGATAAGTAAAAATTCCAGCCATAAAAGCAACGATTATCAATGCCGCAACGTGAATGATTTGTAGCTTTATTGCAATATTCCCTTTAGCTGAATGTTTGGGTGATTTTTTTTGAGGCTGAACTTTATCTGTCCATTTTTTATATTTTATCCGAACATCTACAATACTGACGTTGGAAACAAGACCAGTTAATAACCAAATGTTCTGCATTTGCTCGAAATAACAACGATTATCCCTCGATTTGGACAACCAATCATTTAACAAGATGCATTCCCGTATATCGGCATTACCCGATAAGATGGTTATGATTAATTCGTCAATGTCGATCTGTTTCACCTAAAGATATTATCAAGGTTCTTAATATATAGACAGAAAAAATTAGAAAATGGGTGAAAGAAATTAAAAAAAATGTTTAAAATATTTTACCTTTATACATATTTAATGAAATAAGCACAGGCCAAATTAACAAAGCACACTACAACAATAACTTTATATCCCCAAAAAAAACATCATGAATAACATTACATAAACATTTTTATATCTAATATTATTATTAAAAAACAATCATATCGTTAAAAATAAAACATATATTTACCAAATATTGTAAAGGAAAACATCAAACAATATTCGGATATTCCATCAATCGAAAAATGTTTAACAGACTATCGGTTGACCACAAAAATTGTTACACCGAATCTGTAAACGTTTTGCTGCTAATTTTCAAGCACAAAATAAAGCCTCTTAGGCTGCAAAACACATGAGAAAAGAAGATTATTATTGTTGTTTCAGGGTAGTATCTCAGAAATCAAATCAATACAACGTTCCGCAATACATCAAGATATGTATCCAGCCAATGCTTGCCTCAATTTTTGCAAAGCAATTTTCATTTGTGTCTTAACAGTATTGACGGAAATATTTCGTTGACGTGCTATTTCTTCATATTTAAGATTCTCGAAACGGCTCAAACGAAATATTTCCCGACATTCATTCGGGAGCGACTCAATGGCTTTATTAACGGCATCCTCTAGATCGTTCGTCACCAAATCGGATAAAGGTGTATCGTAATTTGCCTCGGAAATATTCTCTCGGTTTGTCTCATTGTACAGTAAATCATTAAAAAAATACCGGTCAAGTTTATTTTGTTCCAAGCAGTTGAGGCATTTATTCCGAACGGCACGAATCAAATATGCTTTGATGGATGTATGAATATCAAGAGAGATACGAAGTTCCCACAATTTATAAAAAACGTCATCAACAACTTCTTCAGCCGCATGTTTATCGTTTAAATAACCGGTAGCAATATTGCAAAGCATTTTGTAATAGTTATCAAACAGGCGCCTGAAACCTTGCAAATTACCTTTCTTAATGCTCAATAAAATATCATGTTCATTGAAAGTCATTATGAAAATGATTTATTCTAAACAGCGCAAAGGTAATTATTTATTTGAAATTAAAATACCTTACAGTACATATAAATAACATAAAGTTCTCAATCATAAATAAATGAAATGTATCAAAAGACAATATTTACTTTCATTTACAATGCTTAATTTTTGTATTATTCAAAAACTATTTGACGATCAAATCTCTCAAAAACATTGCTGTCGTGGGATTATTTGACAATCTATCGGAAAGCGTCACTTCGCAAATTCGAAATACACCTTTACCGTATTTCAACTCCGATACGGCACTCATGGCCCCTTGGTCATGCGTCCAAGTAGTGCTTCCGGTACCAACGATGCATGTCAGTTCGGGAGCGACGATTGTATGGTACAACAACGGAGTAATATAACCGAGTTTTGCATCATACCAACATTTGAAATCGAATGGTTCATATTTTTTCATCATCGGATGTCCCGTTATGGGATTCACAAAGAAATAATCACCCATCACTGTCCGCTCGATTTTTAATTGGCGACCCGACAAATCGTAATTTCCCGTCGGAAGTTCCGTAAACAAAAACACTTTTCCCTTTTCGACTTCGGCGTTCAGCTTGTCGGCTCGACTCCGATAAAGAGTATAATCGGAAGTGATAATGACATCGGCTTGTTCAATATCCGTTGTAAAAGTTGTTCCCAAAAGCAACAAATCGGATTTCAGGGGATGATCGCCCTCGAGGATGCAAACTTTTTTTGAAACGTTTGAAATGCGGGGAAAAATTTCCATCGGCAAATTATTTTCGTGTATCGATTCGCCTTTTTCGTTACAAAGTTGAATTCGAAGATTCATTTTTTTTCGCTCGGATACTTTTGGCGCAACAAAGTCGATATATCCTTGAAATTGTGAAAGATTTGTTTTTATGTCGGCTTTAACCGAATTGGCAAACAGTATCTTCCCGTTTTGCTCCAATTGATATTTAACGGAATAATTTGCTGGATTTTCTTGAGTATCGTTGGATATCCATGCTTCCAACTTGATTTTTTCTTCCGAATAAAACCGATCGCGATCGGAGCGCAACGAAACCATCATCGGCGAAAGGGCATCGCGATACGCGAAATAGGCCTTCTTGGGTTGCCGATCCACGTCCATGATCGTTTTCATCCATCCTGCGGGCCAAGCATCGATGAAAAGGTGTATTGCGAAAGAAACCATCCGATTATCGCGGCGAAATGCTTCGGTCGTAAATTTGGTGACCCATTCCTGATGTGTTTGGCTTGCATCGATCCATCCTTGAAGCGAATGTTGCGTGGGATACCACATGTAATGAAAATTGTTTGTTTGTGCCTGCGATATCCGATTGGGCAACCAATTTTTCTCTTCCGCGACGTTGGTCGGCAACCAGCTTTTCGGGTAATATTTGTACATCACCGATTTCGGATCCAGCCCTTCCGATCCGAATTCGCCGCAAGCGTAGTACCAATCGGGTTTTACAAACATCCAATATCCTTTGTGCATTTGGCCCAATCCCAATCCGTGCCCATTATACCAGCCGTTATAGCAATGGTTGTCGGGCAAACCGGGGCTCGGCGGATCATAATCCCCATCACCCGCTTTAATCACTCTGTCCGGATTATTCAACAGTATGGCTTGATCCAATGCTTTAAACACCTTCTCGTATTCGCTTCGTTCCGAAAAACTGCGTTGCGGGTTTCCTTCGGCATTGGGAAATCGTTCGTTGATGTACGTTACCATGGTGGTACTCGGGTGCGACCGAACCAAACGTTCCATTTCTTCCGCTTGTTTTACGGCTTGCGCAAATTGACTCCGACGTAATCCTCCGAACAAGGGCAAATCGGTTTGATTCATCAATCCCAACTTATCGCAATACGTATAAATTTCGGGTTGCACCGGTCGTTGCGTTAACCTCAAATAATTCATGTTGCATATCTTCGCCAACAAAATATCTTCGATCAATTGATCGTAATTGCCTCTCAAAACGCATTGCTGCAAATGTCCCATGGTGTTGGCCCCACGCAATCGAATGGATCTTCCGTTGAGATACATCATTCCTTTGGGTTTGGAAACGGTATCCATCGTAAAAGAACGCATGCCGAAATCTCGACCAAACTCGTCCAACACTTTTCCCCGTTCGTCCAACACCTTCACCTGCATTTGGTAAAGCCACGGTTCGTCGAGTTCCCACGTTTTGAAATTTTCCATCGGAATTTGCACTTTCAAGTAATTCACCCCGAAGCCCATCGGCAACGAAATGATTTTATTGTCCGTCGGTTTGGCTAAATCTCCGACACCCGGTATATGAATCGATTGCGGGATATAGTTGAAATCCCGAACGACCGTTTGTTCAAAATTGAGTCCGTAAACGGAAAACGAAAGCGTGATTTTTTCGGGATATTTTTCCCGATTATTGATTTCGATCCATGCTTCGACCTTTTTTTGATCGGTAAGCGGTCGAACAAACAAATCATTTACGTGAATCGACGAACGAGCCTCGAAGTAACAATCTTGATAAATCCCCATGGCGGGCGGGCAATGATGCCAGCCGATTATCGGATCGTCGTAACCGAGACCCGTTCCGGCGTATATTTTATCGCCGATAACCCGATTGCCTTTATCGTCGGTTCCTCCGGTGGTGGTAAAATCATTTTCCACGCGTACCAATAAAACGTTTTTGTCTTTTTTGACGTATCGGGTAACATCAAATTCGAACGGAGCAAAAAAGCCTTCATGCGTGCCGATCAAAATTCCGTTCAAATAAACGGCTGCTTTATAATCGACGGCTTTGAAACACAGATACAACGATTCCGAAAAGGACGGTAATTGATCCGAACCGAATTCTTTGCGATAATACGTCACCGCTCTGCCCAAAGGAGGTCCGTAATGCGGTATCGTTACCTTTTGCCACTCACCTTTCCCGTCGAATGCGTCCGACAACTCGCGAGGTTCATCGAATGTACCGATCCTCCAATCGAAGTCTTTCAAGAGAAAACGATCGCGCTTTTTCGACAACGGCGGCGCTAATTCACGCAAATAAGGCGCGTATTTTCCTTTCATCGCTTTTAACGCGACCGCAAGCTCCTCGGGTGTATCCAATTTATTCATGGGTTTGAACCCGGCCGATTTATCGTTTGTTACGGGCAGGTACTTTTCGGGCAACACCGGCGGTTGAGGCTCCATTAACAATGAAGAACGCTCTTCGTACATGCGCGTGGCGATTTCCGCAAATCTGTCCTGCGAAAAAAGACGAACGGAAACGCCCGATAAAAGCAAAAACAAAAGAAAATATTTTTTCATCGTATTCATTTTTTGCGTGAATTCTTGATAACACCCGTTTTTTCGAAAGGGAACGGATGCGTAAAACCTGCCGCTTCTTTGATTTCTTCGTAATTCAATTTCTCCGGATCGGCCGTCGGAGTGTCGTAACAAACATTTCGACGATAAAAAAGATCACCGTTATATACGGATTGGCTGCGAATATAGATATTTTCCCTTACGAAATTCAATCGTCGACCGATTTCGGTAAAATAGTTTTTCAGTTCCGGATATTTCTTCAAATACACCGAATCGGTGATATTGACATCTTGTGTCAATCGTTCGATCTGCAAAGGGCCTTGCAGAAAGTTTTCCCATCGCTCATTGTCCCAAGCGTTGTGTCCGACGGCAATCATGCAATCCATGAATGTGTTGTTGACGATCCGATTATCGTGTCCTCCGTGAACGTACACCGCGGCAAAGCTTTTGTAATGTCCCTGATTGCCGACCCGGTAAAAGAAATTATTGTCGATGATTATTCCTCCCGAGCCGTCGTCAACGTACACTCCGCACATGCTGGTGTTTTTATCTTTGGGCTGTATATTCGAAAAATAATTGTACCGTATCACGGTCCCGCGAGAGGACGGATCTCTGCCCGTATAAATCGCTCCCATATCGTCGGCATCGGTACAAACGCGATCAAACCGGCAGTATTCGATCACGTGATCGTTCCCCATGAAGCTGATTGCTTGGTGTTTCAAATCATAAAACGAACAATTTTTCACTCGGGCTCCGACTCCGAACAATTTGATTGACGGCGAATAGGTTTCATTGATTCGATCGGTGTGGTGAAACTCGCAATTTTCGATCGAATTATTGCCCGAAATCAATTTCTTTCGATCGCCACCGCTTGCAATAATACCTCCCGTTCCCGTATTATATATGGAACAATTGCTTATCGCGATGCTTTGAAAATCATCGGAAATTTTTACTTCCGCATTGGGTGCTCCGTCGGCAAAATACTCCAATTTACTCTTTTGCAACGTACGTCCCATACTGACGGCCACGGTTCCCAAATTCGAGAACGTGCAACCATCAATGGCAACATCTTTCGCATCTTCAAGGTAAATACCCATTCCTCGTGCACACGTAAAGGTGATCCCTTCTATCCGGACATTTGTCGCATTTTTGATTTTTATGAAGGGATCTTCCAGCAGAGAAACTTCGATCAAGGCGTTTTCGAGAGACTCCGTCGGATAAAGATATAATTTACCCGTTTTTCGATCCAGATAATATTCTCCGGGACGATCAATCTCCTCCAACAAGTTGTAGGCATAATAGCCGCGAACGCTTAACCCCGCACTCTCTTCTCGCGTGTAATAAATATTGGACAGAACACCGTAGATGTGCGGTTGAACGATGGATATGGTTTTCTCTTTCAAATCGATTTGCTTCACTGCCAAATGATCGTCATTGTAACCGTACGAGAACTTACCGTGCAACCAGATATCGGTTGCTTTCGCCCAACGTTCGGGTCGATCGTATTCGAAACCGAATACGGCGCCCT
Source organism: Bacteroidales bacterium (assembly GCA_031551455.1). Taxonomy (GTDB): domain Bacteria; phylum Bacteroidota; class Bacteroidia; order Bacteroidales; family UBA4181; genus JAIRLS01. Next base: position 20,202 of record JAVBNP010000246.1, read on the forward strand.
TGTTCGAAAAATCTCCGACGCGGGGAACGGAACCTTTGTCGTAAACTTTACCGATTTGCAAAATGCCTTCGTTGGGATATCGGGCAAGCGTTTGAGGAGTTCCTTCGATAAACAATTCCATCGGCGCGGGTTCCGGTATCGACCCGAAACCGTGTTGTTTCATTATTCCGTAATCGGTAATCCCTTCCTTTTTCAAATCAATAACAACCACTTTACCTCTTGCTTCCGGCAACAAACGGTCGAGAATCGATCGATCGTTACATATTTTGAATTTATTCCCTTTTATTTTTTTGCCTCCGTGAAAAACGACTTTTTCATCGGAATAAGCGCAAAAATTGATCGGGATGTCGCCTTCGATTTGCAATGATGAAACCCGCGGATAAACTCCTTCTCTGAAATAGATCGTCATCGGTTGATCTTTTTTGGCGATTTTTTTCGCCTTTTTGATCGCCTCCAACGCTTTTTCAGGCGAAGCAAACGGTCGATCGATGCTTCCGTCGTTCCGATCCGATCCGCGGGGCGAAACATAATATTGTTCCGATCCTTTTTGAATTGCAAAACAAGGAACGACACTCATTGCACTCCATGCAAATATGAAAACAATAACCGATTTAAGTCTCATGATTTTATTTTTCGTTAACGTCGGATTTTATTAATATTCCGACATGCATTTATAATGTCCAGACTTTTTTTTCATTATTGCCGCTTCGACAAAGGATTCGAAAAGCGCAACATACCAAAACAATAATAAAAAGAACAAATATACAAAAAATCGTTAAACATTTGCCAAGATATTTAACGGTCGAGACGCGGGATTCGCTTTTTGATCATCTCTCCCGATCGGAAACCGGTCAAACGTCAATTTCCCCGTCATCCTTCATTTGACGCAATATTTCAATCACTTTATGTTCGTCGACGCTCAAGGTTTCGGCAATTTTTTCGACATCGATTTGCGGGGCGTCGCAAATCGCCTTTTTGATTCGCTCATGTTCGTTGCTCGAAGTTTCCCGTTCTCGGTGTCGGATGCAACAATCGCATTGCCCGCAAGGAATACCGTTTTTTTCGCCGAAATATTCGAGCAACATCACGCTGCGACATTGATCGTCGTTTTCGGCATAACGAATAACGGCGTCAATATGTTCCCGCATGACGTTTTTGCGAACCGTATAATTGGCAGCGGATACGGTAAGATATTTTTCGTCGATGCGTTCGCGTGTATACGTAATCACCGATTGTTTTCGACGGGGAATGTAATCGATAATTTTCATTTTGTCGAGCTTTTTCAAATATTCATATATGATATCGATGCTGACTTTCGCGTTTTTGGCCAAAACAACTTCGTCAATATCTACATATTCCGAAAAAAAGCCGGAATAAGAACGCAGCAACAGTTTGAGAAATTGATCAAATTTTTCGTTGGAAACTTGAAATTTATATAAATCATCGCGCGAAACGAGGAAATGTACCTTTGCGGCGGATCGCGGATCTTCGTCGTATCGAATGTATTCCTCCCGTTCAATCAATTTCAGCGCGTGATATGCTGACAACAATTCGAATTTGTACGTCGATACAAACCGTTCGAGCGAAAAATCGAGCGGTACATCACGCCCGCCGCCCAAAGGAATTTGCAGAAAATTTCCCAGTGCGTGATACACCCGCCGTATCAAATCGGGTTCGGGAAAACTAACCCGTAATCGTTGCTCAAGCTGATTGCGATCTGCTTTTTCGTACAGCAACACGGCATACGATCGCAGCAAATCGCGACCCGCGCGGCCCGCTTCTTGAAAATACGCTTCGAGCGTGTCGGGAGGATCGATATGTACGACAAATCGCACGTCGGGTTTATCGATTCCCATCCCAAACGCATTGGTGGCCACAATAACGCGACAATCGCCGTCTACCCATCGATCTTGTCTTTCGGATCGTATTTCGTTGCTCAGTCCCGCATGATAAAAATCGGCCGTCACTCCGTTGCGTTGCAGAAATTGCGCTATCTCGCGCGTCTTTTTTCGATTTCGCACGTAAACGATTCCGCTTCCCGAAAAATTACCGACGGTTTTCAGCAAATAACGTTGTTTATCCTCAACTCGACGTACGAGATAGGTCAGATTTTTTCGTTCGAAACTTGTTTTCAGAACATTCGGCTCGGAAAATCTCAGTTGTTGTTGAATATCGTCAACCACTGTCGGCGTGGCGGTAGCCGTGAGCGCCAAAACGGGAACATCAGGCAATAATTCGCGAAATTCGGCAATTTCGAGATAAGCCGGACGAAAATCGTACCCCCACTGCGAAATACAATGCGCTTCGTCAACAGCGATTAGATTCACTTTTATTTCCCGAATGCGTGTCCGAAAAATATCGGTATTCAACCGTTCGGGTGACACATACAAAAACTTGTATCCGCCGAAGACGCAATTGGTCAATTCGATATCAATTTCGCGTGACGTCAATCCCGAATAAACGGCTATCGCTTTTATTTGACGTTTTTTGAGGTTCTCGACCTGATCTTTCATCAAAGCGATCAACGGGGTTATTACCACGCACAATCCGTCGCGAGCCATCGTCGGGACTTGAAAGGTAACGGATTTTCCTCCGCCGGTGGGCATCAATGCCAAGGTGTCACGACCATTCATCACCGAACGGATAATATCTTCTTGTCCGGAACGAAACGAGTCGTATCCCCAATATTGTTTCAGTACCGATTGAATGTCACTCATCCGAGGGAATCTCCTTAACGGGCTTATTTGGCGAAATTAGTATTTTTCGGCGGATATGTAAACATAAAAGGCGTCGATCAAAATCAACGCCTTTTATATCTTGATGTCAAGAAGAAGGGTGGAAGATGGGATTTGAACCCACGACCAACGGAACCACAATCCGCTACTCTAACCAACTGAGCTACATCCACCATTTTTTACGGGCACAAAGATAAACGATTATTTTTTATCTGCACAAGTCTCCGAGCAAAATTCTTGCATATATTTGCATCGATCTTCGGCTCGATTTGATTTTGTGTTTGTTGTTAAAAAACACTTCGGGCAGATTCATGTCGGTCAAAAATCGGCCGTATGCGTCAGGTGAAAAGTAAGTACGGTGACATCATTCATTAAAATAAACAATGTTACGGCGCTTCAGGTTTTCCAACTGTTGCGCTTTTTATGTTTTCTGGTCATCAGCATCTATTTCACCAAAGTACCCTTGTCCACCAAAGACATCGGCGATTGGGAAATGATGCTTTTTATCAGCGGCGCGCTCAGTTACTTTTGGGTAACGGGTATTCTGCAATCCTTTCTCCCGCTTTCGCAACGAAGCATGGCTTTTGTGCAACACAAAAGAGTGGAAGGCAAATCACCCGAATTATTCAATGCCTTTGTTTTGTTGCTGGTATTCAGCATCGCTTTTGCTCTCCTCATTTTGCTGATGTCTGGTTACAGCCGAACACATTCGGAAAGCCCGAAAATACCGTATCCCTATTTGCTGATCATTTATTTTATCCTAAGCAATACTTCACCGCTTATTGAGCACATTTTTTTGATACGGGAAAAACCGTTACACATTTTTTGGTACGGCATTATCTCCACCGTAGTTCAGATTTGCGCCGTGTGTGTTCCCGTAATGCTCGGAATGGGGCTCGAAGCGGCTATTTGGGGATTGATATTCGCCAATTTTTTGCGCTTTCTGTATTTGCTTTATATTTTGTTTCGATATGCCGAGTTCAAATTATCCATGCCCTTTATACTCAATAATTTGTATGTCGGATACCCGATCATGCTCAGTGCGTTGCTCAGCGGTTCGACGCAATATGTCGACGGACTCGTGGCAAGTATCGCATTCGATGCCGAGAATTTCGCCATTTTCCGTTACGGATGTAAAGAATTACCGTTTGTGGTGATGATGACTTCGGGATTGAGCAATGCGCTGATTCCCGCTTTCTCCGTCAAAAAGAACATTCCGTCGGTATTGAAGGAAATAAAAACAAAATCGCTCCGACAGATGCATTTTTTGTTTCCCTTGTCGATTTTGATCATGTTATTCAGCAATGTGATTTACGAAAAAATACTATTCACTCCTGCTT
>JAVBNP010000035.1:0-4337 GCA_031551455.1 Bacteroidales bacterium
GGGAACAAGGGATATGCCGGAAATACAACGCGTTGTATTTCAACCAATCGAACAACCGACACTATTCAACATGTGTTCGGATTCGATACAATATGTGTTCGATTTTGTACACCGAATCGCATCTCGGATCGGTTGAAGTCATTTCCGATAAATCGACAAATTTAACGTCTGACACAACAAACCTACCGGGTTTTTAAAACCCGGTAGGTTTTAACCGTTCTTATTTATCAGGAGATTAACGTGCTGCAAATGAAATTACGAATATTTCAACACATTTATTTAATACAAAAATCCAATACCGGTTCATCTTCCAAATATGCCCGCAATCGATCTCCGATTTTCACGGAACCGACACCGTGCGGCGTTCCGGTAAAAATCAAATCGCCCATTTTGAGCGTAAAGTATCCGGATATATGCGAAATGAGTTGATCAACCGAAAAAATCATATCTCCGGTGTTTCCTTCTTGAACAACGTTCCCGTTGAGTTCCAACCGAAATCGAATATTTTGCATGTCCCGAAAAACATCCTTGGATACAAAACGCCCCACGGGCGCCGAATTATCGAATGCTTTGGCTATTTCCCACGGATGCCCTTTCTCTTTACATTGTTTCTGCAGATCGCGCGCGGTAAAATCGATGCCGACGGTTATTTCGGAATAATAACGATGCGCAAACCGCGGAGCAATATTTTTCCCCAAACGGTTGATTTTAACCACTATTTCCGTTTCGTATTGTATATCCGAGGAAAAATCGGGATAGAAAAACGGTTTATCGTTGAGCAACAAAGCAGTCTCGGGCTTGGCAAAAATTACCGGCTCGGGCGATAAAATGTTGTTCATTTCTTTAACGTGCGAGGGATAATTCATCCCTACGGCAAGGATTTTCATAACAGATAATTTATCATATATTTTTTTCGAGCATGCAAACGGTAAAAGGTAGATGAGGAAAACGTTTGGTTTCGATCTCCCGAAATTCGTAATCGATATACCAGTTTTTCAATTGAACGTTTTCGTCGATAATACCGATAGATATTCGCTCCCCGTTTGCCTTTTTCGCGTATTCGACCGAAAAATCCATCAAAAGCCTGCCGATGCCTCGATGTCGGACACTCGGCAATACGGCCAGTTTTTCGAGATAAAACAACGATTCGGAAGCTTTTCGCAAAGCGACAAATCCCTCTTGCAACGTATCAGTGAAGAACCCGAATAAAACGCTTCCTTTTTCCCTCATTTTCCACAGATCGCTTTCATCAATAAACGCCGCATTCGACGGACAATTTGTCGGTGTAAGTCCGAATTCCTCGGCAACCGTCGCAAACGATTTTCGAATGACGCATACGCTCGATCGGATATCTTCGGTTGATGTTATTTCCTTTATCATGAATATTGACAATTTTTGACGGTGATTTTCGATCTAAATTTTATCATCGTCAAAAATCGAAAACCAAAGATTGTTTACAAGATCGTCATTTGTTCCTGCTCAATCATTTTTTCGCAATAATGGCATTTGAGCATCACCGGTTTTTTGGAAATGACATAATATCGGGTGACAATTCGTTCGTTGTTGGTGATGCATTTGGGATTGACGCATTTCACAATTCCCGTAACTTCTTCGGGTACGGCCACCTCCCGTTTTTCCACCACTTGATATTCGCAAATCGTATTAAGTTTGGCTTCGGGAGCAACCAATGCTATTTTGTTGATTTCCGCATCGTCGAAATATTTATCGGCAATTTTGACAATGGCCTTTTTCCCCAACTTTTTACTGTTAAGGTTATTTCCGAAAGTAACCTGTGTTCCGATCCGTTCCAAGCCCAAAATCGAAATCACTTTAAAAAGGCTTTGCGACGGGATGTGATCGATAACGGTACCGTTCCGAATAGCGCTTACGACAAATTCTTCTTTTTTCAATTCGCTCATAACGTCTTGACGATTGTCTGTTATTTCATAAATACGATTTCCGTCCGTACGGACAATCGGAAAAACGATACTTTCTTTCGTTGTTCGGCATCAAAGGTAGACAAAATCGAAAATGTTTGCAAAGAAATTTTAGCTCGATATTTCCTTTTGTCCGCTCGCCGGAAATCAATGATCGTCGAAACATCACCTTTTTCGTGCCGGTGCCTCCCGAAAATAAGCATTTTACACAAAAAATTAAAAAAATGGCACGAAAAATCGTAAATGCCGATATTTATTTATAATATTGTGCCCTATCAAAATTAACCGACCTTTTAATATTTATTTTCTTATGAAATCATACAGTACAAACCAAATCAAAAATTTTACCCTCTTGGGCAACACGGGTTCGGGAAAAACCACGTTGGCAGAGGCGATGTTGTTTGAAGGCAAAGTGATTGAGCGCCGAGGCGAAGTGGAAAACAAAAATACCGTGTCGGACTACAGCGATATTGAGCGCGAAAACGGCAGTTCGGTATATGCCTCGGTGCTCTACGCCGAATACAACGACAAAAAGCTCAATTTTATCGACCCGTCGGGTTCCGACGACTTCATTAACGGCGCAGTGGCGGCGCTTTCCGTAACCGATGTCGGCATATTGGTTGTTAACGCACAAAACGGCATTGAAGTCGGTACCGAAATACACAGCCGTTATTTGGAGAAATATAAAAAAGGCGCCGTAATTGCCGTTAATCAATTGGACCACGAAAAAGCAAATTACGATAAAGTGATCGAGGAAGCCGTGGAACGTCTCGGCAAAAACGTAACCATCATCCAATATCCGCTCAATGAAGGTGCGGGATACGATTCGTTTATCGATGTATTGTTGATGAAAAAGTACTGTTATGCGGGCGGCAAGTTGGAAATCAGCGATGTGCCCGCCGATCAAAAAGATCGCGCCGAAGAATTGCGTGGTGCGTTGATCGAAAAAGCCGCCGAAAACGACGAGGGTTTGATGGAAGTTTTCTTTGACAAAGGTTCGTTGACGGAAGACGAAATGCGCAAAGGTATTACCATGGGACTTATCCAACGCGGCATTATACCGGTTGTGTGCGTTTCGGCCAAGAAAAATTACGGTGTGGGTCGCATGATGGAATTTTTCACCCGCGTGTTTCCTTCGCCGAACGAAATGCCTGCTCCCGTAGATACCGCCGGTGGAAAAGAAGTTAAATGCGATGCTTCGGCCCCCGCATCGGCCTTTATTTTCAAATCGGCCGTGGAACAACACTTGGGCGAAGTGAACTATTTCAAAGTAATGTCGGGTGAGATCACCGAAGGCATGGATATCGTCAACAACAAAACGGGCAATAAAGACCGTATCTCGCAATTGTTCGCAACGGCGGGAAAAATTCGTACGAAAGTGCCCAAATTGACCGCCGGCGATATCGGACAAACCGTAAAGTTGAAAAGCGCGCGCACCGGTCAAACCTTGGCGGCACCCGGCAACAACGTGGTGTTTGCTCCGATCGATTTCCCCGAACCGAAAGTCCGCACGGCCATTAAGGCGGCCAGCGAAAGCGACGAAGAAAAATTGAACGAAGCGTTGCAACGCATGAATATGGAAGATCCCACCATCAAGGTGGAATATTCGAAAGAACTGAAGCAAACCATTCTTTCGGGACAAGGCGAATATCATTTGAATATTCTCAAATGGCATCTCGACAATATTTTCAAAATTCCGACGGAATTCATCACTCCGAAAATTCCTTACCGCGAAACCATCACTAAAATAGCCCAAGCCGATTATCGTCACAAAAAACAATCGGGCGGCGCGGGGCAATTCGGCGAAGTACACATGGTTGTCGAACCGTTTATCGAGGGTACACCCGATCCCACGATGTTTAAAATCAACGGCAAGGAAATCAAAGTATCGGTACGCGATAAAGAAGAATATACGATGCCTTGGGGCGGCAAGCTGATCTACTATAACAGTATCGTCGGCGGCAGTATCGATGCTCGTTTTATGCCCGCAATTTTGAAAGGCATCATGGAAAAGATGGAAGAAGGACCGCTCACCGGTTCGTATGCCCGCGACATTCGCGTAACGGTGTACGACGGCAAAATGCATCCGGTCGATTCCAACGAAATTTCTTTCCGCTTAGCGGGTCGCAATGCATTCAGAGAAGCATTCAAAAATGCGGGACCGAAAATCATGGAACCGATATATAACGTGGAAGTATGGGTTCCTGCCGATCGTATGGGTGACGTGATGAGCGACTTGCAAACCCGGCGCGCCGTGGTTCAAGGGATGACCAGCGAGAAAGGGTTCGAAAAAATCACCGCTCGCGTGCCTTTGGCCGAAATGAACCGGTATTCCACTTCGGTGAGTTCCATCACCGGCGGACGTGCCATGTACTCGATGAAATTTGCCGAATAAGCTCA
>JAVBNP010000164.1:0-3648 GCA_031551455.1 Bacteroidales bacterium
AATGCAACCGGATAGTCATTCATGATCAACGGCGGCAATTCCAATATTAATATATCCGTTTCGCTCAGTTTTTCAACGGGAACCAAATCTTCCGCACGCGCTTGATAAAATGCATTGTCGACTTTATAGCTGACCACCGACCAACTTCCCGAATCGAGATAAGGCACCACCACGAGGCATTTCCGACCTTTGCGAATCAATCGTTCGCAAAGCATGTTGCAGATGGTCGTTTTCCCTTCCGACGGCCGGGTGCTGATCACCAAAATGCGTTGCTGGTTGGCTTTATGATCCGACATGTACAAGTTTTTTAAGATGGTATCGCTCAAACCGTCGCTGATTTGTTCCGGATTTCTGCACGACTGCAACATCTTCGAATCGGGCATGATACCTCCGATTTTTAGACCGGTGATTTGTTCCGCGCGTTGCGGCGTTTGTATATTGCTGTTGAAATACGCCAAGCCCAAAATAATGGTAACCGGTATGACGCCGCCGATGAGGCCGCCCAACATGATCAATGTTTTTCGAATACTCTTGGCCGTTAACGGATAATTTGGTGTATCGATCACTTCTATGGTAGAGAAAGAACGTTGGTCCTGCTGTTGCTTTTTACTTTGGTTCAAAAGCTCCAATGCTGCAAAATAAGCCTTTTCGTTGATGCCGATCTCGCGCTGAATTCTTTTCAACGTGTCGCCCAATGGAAGAAACCGGTTGTATTGTCCCATGGTTGCATTTTTTCTGTTTTCCAACGCTTTCAAACGAGCCTTGCTTTCTTCGTACGAAACCACTTTATTAAAATATTCGTTCCGGGCAATTTCGTCGGTTTTTCCACCCGTCGGAGAAGCCGACGATGCCGCAATATCGCGGTTCAATTCGTTCTTCACTTGATTAATTTGAGCCTGCAAAGAAGCAATTCTATCCGCGGGTGCATTATTCAATTCAGCCGTATTCAGTTGACTGGACAATCGGCTAAACCGATCTCTCTTTTCCAAAATATCCGTATTTTTCAGCATTTGAACTTGAGAGCCCAGCTGGCCTTCGATATTTCTGATTCCCGCCTCGGTTGCCGACAACACTTCCTGCTCTCGGTTGATTTGGCTGATGATTTCTTGCCGATCGGCGATTACAATACCCTGTTGTGCTCCGTAATCAACCACACTGTACGTTTCTTTAAACTTTTGTTCCCTCGCCTCCGAACGTTTTAATTTTTCTTGTGCCGTTTTGAGTTCATCTTCATAGAAGGTCACCACTTTGTCGATTTGGCCCTCTCTGATTCTGCGATAATTTCGGATGCAAACGTTAATTAAAATATCCAATGTTTTTTGGCATACCCCGGGATCATCGCAGGTGTACGACAACGAAATGATATCACTGCTTCTGAAACGACCTATTTTTACGGCCCCCAAAGCAAACGTGTTGTAATACGGTGCATCGGGATAATTCAGAAGTCCTATGAGAAAAGGATTTGTATCGGCGATTTCGGCAAGATTTTTATACGTAATGCTGTCCGTTTCGCCGGCCAATTTTCGAATATCGGGGGGGACACGTTCCATCACTACCTTAAGATGTTCCGGCGTAATAATGTCGGGCGTGGCCTGCTGAAGTGTTAAATGCGATGAAAACAGCTTTAATCCCACTTCTTTAAGCGTTTCTCTGCTGGTGATGATATTCGCCAAATTATCAAACGACGAATACATGCTCATCATGTCGCCTCTGCCTTGTATCGACACGGGAGTGACGCTCGTGGTAATACCGGTATAAATGGTTGCCGTCGATTCGTATTTACGTGAAATGTTCATGGTAAATACAAATACCAGTGCAGCTGTAAATAAGGAACACGCAATAATGATTTTATACTGCTTGAGTACCGCTTTGATTAATCTGATGATATCCATTTCGTTTTATTTTATTTTAAAAGCATAATCCCGACGATTACTTCCAATGTACGAATCGCTTTCAGCAAATTGTTCTTTTGCGTTTCATAATCGTTTTGCGAGGTCAGATACGATTCATATGCTTTGGTGTAATCCGAAAACGTTGTTCTGTTTTCGGCATAATCCAATTTGGTTTGTTCATATAGCATTCCGGATGACGCACGCATTTCTGCACGTATTTCGAGCGTTTTTTGCGCCGTCAATACGTCGTAATATGAAGCTATAACAAGTTGCTTCACCGTTCGTTCGGTATCATCTTTACGGATTTCGGCTTGCTCGATTTTTATTTTGGCCGAACTAATGAGACGTTTCCTGTCGAAAATATCGGAAATAGGCATGTACATGCTGAATCCCGCACCCGAATTCAATATGTACATGTTGGCGGACGGAGGGATAAACATACCGCCCGATACACTCGACAAGCGGGAGTAGTCGAACATGCTTCCGTAGCGTGCATCGGCCGATAAATTGAGCTTTTTCAACCAATCCCTGCGGATATCCGTCAGTGCATATTGACTTAACAATATTTCATGATCGGCCAATTTCATCAATGGCGAATATAACACCGCCGAATCGATTAAAGTTTGTAATGGAGGTAATTTCCATCCCGACTCATCAACATTACCTTCGCTTATGTTTTCCGAGGTCGTTTGAGTAAAACAGTTGATTATCGGCAACAATAGTATTGTTATAATAAAACAAACTTTTTTTAACATTGATTTTTATGGTTTTTTGTGTGGTTATACATCCGTTTTTTGAAACATAGCCGGGATTGTTCTCATCAGCAACATCATATCACCTAAGAACGAATTTTTATGCGCGTACATGTTGTCCAAAATAAACCGTTCTTCTTCCGACATAAAACCTCCGCGACCACGAAGTTCCACCTGCCAAAGCCCGGTGAGTCCTGCTGATGCGCGAAATCTCCGTGACCAACGCGATTTGGTGATGGCATGCGCTTCGTACACGGGCAACGGTCGGTTACCGACAATAGACATATCGCCTTTCAATACGTTAAGCAATTGCGGTAATTCATCGATGCTCGTATTTCGGATAAATTTTCCGACTTTAGTAATTCGCGGATCATTTTGTATTTTCAAAAATGCTTTCTTGGCATTTTGGCGTTTAAGCGCCAAGCGCTCGCAAATACGCTCTCCGTCGTAATAATAAGCAGGAGAACACAATTCGCCTTCCTGCAAGTTGGCACATGCCGAACAGGTGAGCAATTCCGACTCCTCATCTTGTGCGGCATATTGATTGAGATGAGCCACTTCTTTCAATCGTCTGTCGGCATCGGGATACATAGATCGAAATTTATAAAAGTCAAATGTCTTGAAATTGGAGCCGACCCTTTTCGATTTATAAATCACTTTTCCTTTGGATTCGAGCCGAATGGCAATTGCCGTTAAGATCAAAATTGGTGATAACAGAAGCAGAGCAAAGGAAGCAACCATGATGTCAAACGTTCGTTTAATAAACGGCGTTCTGTAAGGCAATACAAATTCGTCTTCTTGAGAGACTTTTTCACGGTGCGATCGTATATGACGGTTTTCTTGCAGATACAAGATTCTGTCTTGTATCTGCTTGTCATTGACCGGTTTTTGCAGGCATCCGTTGATGCCTACGGACAACGATTTTTGTTTCAGCTGATTTGAGGGTTGTGTCGCGATCAGAATAAAAAGAAGTCCCGCATTTATTCCCGTTTTTTGCATTTCCT
>JAVBNP010000130.1:0-8707 GCA_031551455.1 Bacteroidales bacterium
ACCCCTTACCCCTCCCCTATATTGGGGGAGGGGTAGGGAGGGGGCCTATATTTCCGCGCGTACGGCATTTACATTTGCATCGGTTTTCTTAACCAAGCCCTGCAATACTTTACCCGGGCCCACTTCCGTAAAATCGGTTGCACCGTCGGCAATCATGTTGATGACCGATTGCGTCCAACGAACAGGAGCGGTGAGTTGAGCGATCAAATTGGCTTTAATTTGCGTCGGATCGGTAACAGGACGTGCCGATACGTTTTGATATACGGGGCAAATCGGTTTTGCAAAAACGGTTTCGTTGATGGCTTGCTCCAATGCCACGCGCGCAGGCTCCATAAGCGGAGAATGGAATGCACCGCCCACTTGCAGCCGCAAAGCGCGTTTGGCTCCGGCTTCTTTCAATTTTTCGCAAGCTTTATCCACGGCATCAACAGCGCCCGAAATCACCAATTGACCGGGACAATTGTAATTGGCCGGCACCACGATGCCGTCAATCGATTTACAAATTTCTTCCACTTTGGCGTCGTCTAAACCCAAAACGGCCGCCATGGTCGACGGTTCGGCTTCGCACGCTTTCTGCATGGCTGCCGCACGTTTGGACACCAATATCAAACCGTCTTCGAACGATAATGCTTTGCAGGCCACCAAAGCCGAAAATTCACCCAGCGAATGTCCGGCAACCATATCGGGACGAAACTTTTCGCCCAATTCGGCAGCCAAAATCACCGAATGAAGAAATATTGCGGGTTGAGTTACTTTTGTTTGCTTCAATTCATCTTCGGTCCCCGAAAACATGATATCGGTAATGCGAAATCCGAGAATATCATTGGCTTTTTCGAACATCGCGCGCGCGCGATCCGATTTATCGTACATGTCTTTTCCCATGCCGGGATATTGCGCTCCCTGACCGGGAAATACATACGCCGTTTTCATGATAAAAATAAAAGTGTTATGTTCTTAAAATTAAAACGGCAAAGATAGCAAAAAAGCAGACAAAAGATGTGAGATCGCAAAGAACACGGCATTGAATTATCGCGGTAAATTTAATTTTGCATGGGGCATCGGCCGGATTATGGTTACATTTCATCGAATCATTATTATTTGCGGTTTTGGCTGATTTCGACAGGGCATCACATTCATTTCCGGGACATAGTCGAACCGAATGTGAGTCAAAAAATGAAACACGGATGGTACGGATCAACTTTTCCCATGTTGAAATCCTCGCGGATTTTAATATTGATCATTATACGTTTTCCCGACCGATATTTCTGCAACTCGACAATATTTTATTGTTTATTGTTGTTTTATTTTTAACTTTCGGTTGCCAACAATTGTCGAATCGGCCTGTTAAATATAAATGCTTGAATCAAGTTAAAGAATATTGCGATTGCCGATATTTTTTGCGATAAATCTCATTCAATTATGAAAAAATTATTTTTCGGTCTGCTTATTATATCCATTGGAGCATTTTCGTTTTGTAAACAAAACGATCAGCTAACCGTTCGACAAAAGGTAAAGGATTTCGAATATCTTTATCAAACGTTGAAAGATAATTATCCTTACTTCGGAGCAGCCAAACGTCAAATGGGTTTGGATTGGTTAGCGGAAAAAGAAAACTTTCTTAATAAGATAAAAAAGACAAAAAATGACCGGGAATATATTCTGACGCTTGATTCCATTCTTCGTAAATTGCATGACGGGCATCTTGATCTTTTGTTTGTAAGAGCTTGGCAAGGGGGTATTAAGCAGTATAAAATGATCGCGGAAACCGATCCCGAATATGAAAAATGGGTAAGCACATTGGAGAATCCCGATGCACGCCCGCTGTATTGGCAGCAAATACTGAATCAAAGTCGAACGGAACAATTAACGACAAGCGAGCAACAACCTCGGCGCAATCCGATTCCGGCATACAGAGACAGCATTATATCGAAAGATAAAATAGGAATCATGCGCATCAGGTCATTCAGCTATTCCAACATTACAAGGGACAGCGGTTTCATCGCACCTTTCTTAAACAAGATATGCGACTTCGATAATTTGATCATTGACATACAAAATAACGGAGGCGGAGCTTCCTTGTACTGGAAAAACAATATTGCAAGGAAATTGATACAAAATACCGTTAAATTTCCCGTTTCTTTTGCCGTCAAGGCCGGAAGCGTGAATAAATATTTCGACCCCGAATATTTTAAAAATTCGACGATCATCCAAAAAAGCACCGACCATCAAAAAATTCCGGCCGAATTTTTTGATGGGACATATTATTTGAGAACGGAAACGGACAGTGTTGTTCCCGATCATCCGATCCCGTTTAAAGGCAAAATATATTTGTTGGTTGATGGCGCCGTTTTCTCGTCATCGGAAGAATTCGCTTATTTTTGCAAGACGACGCGCTTTGCAACCATTGCCGGAACTCGAACGGGCGGAGACGGCATCGGAAACGATCCCGTGATTATTGTCCTGCCCGAAAGCGGAATTATCGTTCGGTTTCCCGTCTTGGCGGGATTCAACTCCGACGGGAGTTTGAATGTTGAGGAGCGAACCGTTCCCGACATTCCGTTGAAAGGCGGAAATGCCGACGAGCGGTTACGGGAATTGATCGAATACATCAAAAAGAAGTGAAAAAAGTATCGACCCTTGATGTCCGCTTTAAAACCGTAAGAAGAGACGGTTTGCTTCAAAAATAATTATTCTATTTTCACCACCGTAATTCCCGTACCTCCCTGTCGAATGTCCTCGTCGGCAAAGGATGACACTAAAGGAGAGTTTTTGAGGTATTCGCGAATCATCTGTCGGAGAATTCCGTTGCCTTTTCCGTGCAGAATACGCACTTCGCCGATGCCGAGCATGGCAGCTTCATCCACCAAATCCTCCACTTTGGAAATGGCTTCTTCGGTCCGCATTCCGCGCACATCAACGGAAGATTTAAACCGCAAGCGACGTTCGCCCACATTATATACCTGTATCGTCGGAGCGGTATGCGTACGTTGTTTTTTGTATTCGTTTTTCGAAATTTTCGTTAATCGATCGACGGACACCGTGCTCAACAAATTACCGAACGCAACGGTAACGTTTTTCCCGTTGATTTCCATCACTTCTCCCGCTGCATCGCCGCCGTCGAGTTTCACCGTATCCCCTTTGCGAATGACGGTGTCTTGAGGTTTTCCCTCGACTTGCGGTTGTTCTTTCGGCTCTTGCGGTTTTCTTTCCGCACGTATCTTCTCGCGTTCTTTCAACTTGGCGATTTTGCGAAGAATTCGTTCCTCCTCTTCGCTTTTCGGAACATCCGTCCGTTCCTTAAATTCTTCCAATTCCCTACGCACCTCTTTCGTTTTCGTTTTTTCGGCTTGATTTTCCTTAATCGTGCGAATGGTATTTTCGATGATGCGGTTGGTATTGGCCAATATTTGTTGTGCCTCTTTTCGGGCATTTTCGATAATCGCTTTACGTTCTTTTTCCACTTTTTCCAATTCAGTCAATTGCTTCGTGGAAATCTCGTCCAATCGTTTTTCGTGTCGACGCACATCCTCACGTTTTCGTTCCCAATAACGTTTGTCGCGCTCTATTTCGCGCAAGTGTTTTTCGAAATCGACGGTTTGGTGTCCCGCTTTGTCGGCCGCATCGGCAAGTATCTCTTCGGGCAAACCTATTTTTCGGGCAATTTCAAATGCAAACGAACTGCCCGGTTTTCCCGTTTCCAGCCGAAACAACGGTTGCATCCGATGACTGTCGTATAGCATGGCACCGTTTATGACGCCGTTTGTCGACGAGGCATAATGTTTCAAATTGCCGTAATGTGTCGTAATGACGCCCCAAACGCCTTTTCGGTTAAGATTGTCGAGAACGGCTTCGGCAATGGCTCCGCCGATAACCGGCTCCGTTCCCGAACCGAATTCGTCAATCAAAATCAATGCGCTCGACTTTGCGTGACGGACAAATTGCTTCATGTTGAGCAAATGCGAACTGTATGTGCTCAAATCGTTATCGATGGATTGTTCGTCGCCGATATCGATGCAAACGGTATCAAATACTCCGATTTCGGAATTTTCGGACACCGGCACCAGTAAACCGCACTGAAACATATACTGTATCAATCCGACCGTTTTCAAGCAAACGCTTTTTCCTCCCGCATTGGGTCCGGAAATCAACAATATGCGTTGCTCGGGAGTCAATCGAATATCCAACGGCACCAGTTCCCGTTTCTCTTTTTTGAAGTTGAGGTACATGATCGGATGTATCGCCCGTGTCCAATCCAATGCTTGATCCGGAACACATATCGGCTTTACGGCATCCAACTCAACCGCCGATAATGCTTTTGCCCGTATGAAATCGATGTTTCCGAGAAACTCGAAAGACACATGCAAGTCGTCGAGATACGGGCGCAATCGATCGGCAAAAGCGGTAAGAATACGCACGATTTCACGTTGCTCGGCAAAAAACAACTCACGAATGGCGTTGTTGGCCACAACCACCTCGGCAGGTTCGATGTACGAAGTCCGACCCGTAGCCGATTCGTCATGAACGATACCGTTGATTTTACGTTTGAATGACGAATTAACGGGAATAACGGTCCGTCCGTCGCGAATGGCGGGTGCGGTTCCCTGTTCCACCAAACCGTCGGTTTGCGCCTGCTTGATGATCCGTTGCATGGCTCGCGACACGGACGCCTGTTTTTCGGATATCTCGCGTCGAATGGCGGCCAACTCGGGTGAAGCGTTGTCACGAATATTTCCGTGCAAATCGAGTATTTTGTCGATCGCTTTGACGATATCGGGAAAATGTTCCACATGATCCGTCAACCGATATAATAAAGGATATTCTTCTTTTTTGTTGCGAAAAAAAGCAAGAATATCACGAAGAGTCTCCAACGACTTTTTCAATGCAAACACATCTTCCGTATTCGGAAATGTTCCCGGTATCGCAATGTTTTTGAACATCGGCGTCACATCGAAGAAATCATACGCGGGAAAACCGGATTCCATCAAACAAATTTGTCGAAATTCCGCGGCTTGCCCCGTCAATAAATCGATTTCGTCGAACGATGTTAAAAAGACAATCTCGTCCGCTTTTCGACAACCCAACGGTGAAACGCACAAATCCCTCAATCGATCGCGGATTCGCGAAAAGCCTATTTTTTCTTCAAAAT
Source organism: Bacteroidales bacterium (assembly GCA_031551455.1). Lineage (GTDB taxonomy): Bacteria > Bacteroidota > Bacteroidia > Bacteroidales > UBA4181 > JAIRLS01. The sequence goes on from JAVBNP010000130.1 coordinate 5,147, forward strand.
TATCGGGATAAATCACGAGGAATATTCTGAATTTTTATGATTATTATAAAGTCTGATTAATTTTTACAGACGTAAACCTGCCGGGTTTCAGAAACCCGGTAGGTTTTAACCGGCTTACAAGACGTTAATAACATTTTACGAAACGGTTTTTCGAATATTCATCTCCATTGCATTTTTCTGCGCCTTCAATGCCAATTCGGTTGCCAAAAAACAATGTTTTTGCGGCATTGCCGTTTCGGTACGATGCAGCACATCGTCAACCAATTGTCGACCGTACGGTAAATCGACGGCGTCGCAATCGATATGTCGGGTTCCTTTTTGATCGACCAAAAACAAATGATTACCGCCTTCCCTGCCGGCAATGTCGATATTTTTCCGGATTTCGATGTATCCGTCTGTTCCGAGAATCGTCAATCGTCCGTCACCCCACGTTTTCAAACCATCGGGCGTAAACCAATCGACACGTATATATCCGGATCCGCGATTGCCCCGAACCAACACATCCCCGAAATCCTCGAATTCCTTATATTGCGAATGGCCGACATTTCCGACTTGCGAAGCAAGTATTTCGGCCTCATCGGAATCGGTAAAAAACAGAAATTGATCAAATTGGTGACTGCCGATATCGCAAATAATGCCTCCGAAATATTTTTTGTCGAAAAACCAATCGGGACGCGATCCGGCGCTCATTCGATGCGGTCCGGTTCCGATGGTTTGAATCACATTGCCGATCGCTCCCGCTTTTACCAATTCTTCCGCCTTGACGGTCGCTTTGTTTTCCAGCCGTTCCGAGTAAAAAATCGAATAAATGCGTTTAGTTTTGCTTTGAACTTCACGCACTTCGGCCAATTGCGACAACGAGGTAATTCCGGGTTTGTCCGTCATGAAATCTTTTCCATGTTCCATCACTCTGATTCCCAAAGGTGCACGTTCGTTGGGAATCGATGCGCTCAAAATCAATTGCACGCCGGTATCTTCGAGTATTTCTTTTTCGCCGCGCGCACGGTTGGCATTAGGATATCGTTTGACAAACGCTTCCGCCAAATCCTTTTCCGGCGCATAAAAGGCGACAAGTTCCCCGCCGCCTCTGACAATCGCATCCACTTGACCGTATATATGCCCGTGATTCAATCCGATGACGGAAAATCGAATGCGGGGTGTTTGTGTCTTTCCGGCAAGCGGTAACACCGGCGGCGAAAATACATTTGCCGATACGTTTCCCGCCGCCAAAATTCCCGCTGCAGCGCCGAATGCCGATTTAACAAATCTCCTGCGATTCTGTCGGTTCATGATATCGGAATGAAATTGCAATGGATTTATTCCTTGCGATATTTTTCGAATTGTCCTGTAATGTCGGCTGTTTTGTGATCGCCCGCATGAATCAAAACCCGATAACGCAATGTTATTTTTTCACCTTTCGGAAAGCGGAATTTTTCGGTTCCGGCCGGCGGCCAATACATGGGCGTGGGCGAGAAAAATCCGTAATCGCGCGTAAACCAAGGCGCCGGATATGCCGCATTGGATGGATGTTGCAGAATGGCTATTCCTTCCGTTGCATCACCCCGCTTGCCGTAATAATCCATCCATGCCGATTTTGCGCCGAACGTTTCTTTCTCTCCCCGCGCACCTTCGGCATTAATCATCACGCCGCCGTTGGTAACGCACAAATCAACCGCTACGCGGGCGCTGAATAATGAATGATTGGTTTTCAACACCTCAACATCCGTCAATGCTTCAAGGGTAATTTCGAAATCGATTTGCCGCACGTTTTTCGACGGAACGGTAATCGTGATTTTTCGCGTATCTTTTACCGGCGATTCGTCTCCGGGACGTTGCCAAATGCATTCGTCGACAATCACCGCACGCTCGCCGCCTTGCTCCGTTATTTTTGCTCCTTTCGATACGATTTGCCCTCGGTCAAGACCTTCCTGCCAATAGTTGCCGCCGTTAACAAAATCGCACCCGAAAAACAACGAGGTATGATGCGGGTATTCTCCGTTACGCATGGAAGTAACGCTGCCACCGGATATCGGACCGTTAACGGGAAAGAAAAACGGATATTTTTCTTCCGCGGAGAAAACATAACTCGTGAAAAATTGGTTGTCGATAATTACATCGACCTTTGACCCCGTGCGAACGGCTTTGATTTCGGCGGCCGAAATCGTTTGCGCGATGGTTGCCGAAATAAAAAACACGATGATTAAAAGTTTTATTCTTTTCATAACGAACGTATTTAAAGACAAATATACAAAATTGAACGGAAAATCATATAAATGCAAAAAAGACATCATTGTTCGCATTCGCGACCAATGAGAAAATGATATAACTTTTCCGAATTTCGTTTACAATCCTTGTCGTAATCTATAACTTTTCAAAAAGCATGATCTTTCCGAAAAGCCTTCAATCGTTCTTCGAGGTCGGCAAATTGCGACGGCTGCGTTTGCGACACGCAAGCCCGCAGGCCTTCACTCCGTTCGCTTCCCGTAATATCCAATGCGATGGCACTGATTCCGTAATACAATAATTCCCCCAGCAATTCGCTTCCCGAAAATCCGGGATACGAAACGGTAAAATAAAACCCGTCCGCCAACGGAAGATCTTCGTCTCGGTCATATACGATTTGAAAACCGTAACGGGTAAACAATTCCTTCATCACACGGGCTTTATCTCCGTATTCTTTCACCTGTTCGAGAAAATTAAACGTTCCGTCGTTAGCGGATTTCAACATGGCGTGCAACGCATATTGAACCGAATGTCCCGTACCCGACGATATGGCATATAATGCGCCGTATACGGCGGCATGTCCGAAACTGTCGGACGAATAATATCGTTTCAAATCGGGATACCGGCGAGAAAACAATTTGTCGCCGATCATCATCAACGCAATACGTTCGCCGGCGTAGCTGAATACCTTGGAGCCGGAAAACAACAATATGTAATTATCGGTATAATGAGCCACCGAAGGTTGATGCGGTTGCTTACCGGGCTGTCCGTAGTCACGACGGAAATCCATCCCGAAATAAGCCAAATCTTCCAACACGATAACATCGTATTTAGTTGCCAGTTCGCCGATGGTACGCAATTCGTTTTCGGAAAAACAAATCCACGAAGGATTGTTGGGATTCGAGTATACAATGGTATGAACGTCGCCTTGTTTCAGATATTCCTCCAATTTGGCGCGAAGTTTTGCGCCCCGATGGTTGTATACGTCAAACGTTTTGTATTTCAATCCCAATACATGATGTTGCTGTTTTTGCACCGGAAATCCGGGATCGATAAACAACGTATTTTCTTTGCCGACCGTGCATCGGCTGTTTACCATGAAAGCGGTAAGACTGCCCTGCATCGACCCGACCGTCGGGACGCATCCCGCGGGATTGATATCGATGTTCAAAAACAGTTTCGCAAAACGCGAGGCTTCTTTTTTCAGTTCCGACATCCCTTCAATGGACGGATACACGGAAGCGGCTCCGTCACGCAATGCTTTTATTTGCGCTTCGATTCCGACGGCGGCGGCGGGCAATCCCGGAACGCCCATTTCCATTTTGATGAATCGCAAGC
>JAVBNP010000001.1:0-3665 GCA_031551455.1 Bacteroidales bacterium
TCGAGTTTCCCGAAAAGCCCAATTACGTGTCCATGCCTCGTAAAACGCCGGTGAAAGCCCAACTCGCTCCGAATTCTCTTTGGAATGCGGGTCAAATTTCCGACACTCGTTACGCTTACGACGTGGTTGTTAACGGACCGATTCGCTCGATGGTTAAAGTCAAAGCCATGAACTGGGATTCCGGTAACGGTTATTACGAGTACGAGCAATTTTACACGGCATATGCAGGTCAGAATTATTGTATATCCAAGGTACATTACACGACTTTTCAACCGCGAAAAGCCGATGTATTGCCGGGATGCGGCATGCGTAAAAAACCGCAAGAAGATAATTTCGTGCAAAAAGGCGGTATCATCATTTCTTCCGGAAAAGAAGAAGTACGCGACCCCGAAAAAATCGATGAACGCGACAACATCGTCGTTGATTTCATCGGAGGAGCCATTGTCGTAAAAGATTGTTACAAACCGCAATATCGTTTTATTTCCGATTACGAAGGCAATCATGTATTTTGCGTGACTCCCGATGAAAACCAAACTTACGAATATATGGTTTGCACGGCTTGGAGCGAAGGAACGAAGCTGAAAAATAAAAACGACTTCAATAAGTATGTCGAATTGATGGCCGAAGAGTTCAATAAACCGATCACTTATTCGTTTGTTAAAATTGAAGCGAAATAAATCGGATTTTCGGAACTTGTTTTGTCCGAATCATTACATAACCTATCGGGTTTTTAAAACCCGATAGGTTTATTGAACAAATAAATCCGACTTTTAACACTGCATAAAACAATAAAACCATGAATTTATACCGTTCATTTACACGTATTTTGTCGATTTTCGGCTTAATATGCTTGTTATTTTCCTGTAAATCCGTTAATCCTTACGACGAGTTGCGATTAAGACAATTCGAAAAGATTACGGGAGGCGATCTAGATCTTTCCGACTCATTGGTGATCAAACGGCATGCTGCCATGGATGCCGGAGTACGCACAAGTTGGACTGACATGAACAAAGACCCTCAACGCAAATATCTCTGGAATGACCGAGATTGCGTCGACGATTCGATTTCGCCGTTTCGTCCCGCATCGATCACCTCATCCCTCGGCCGGCTTTCGTGGATGGCTACCGCTTATGCCACTAAGGGATCGACTTTTTATAAAGACGAAAAGCTGAAAAAGGACATCATTGACGGGATGGAGTGGATGTACGAACACAAATGGAGTCCCAAATATCCGCTTTACGGTAACTGGTGGGATTGGATCATCGGGATGCCGAATTCCGTGAACAACATGTTGATTGTGATGTATGACGATTTTACGCCCGAACAACGTGCCAAATACATCGAAGCATTGGATTTTTATGCGCCGGGCGTGACGTATGAGGGCGCTTCCACGGGAGCCAATAAGATATGGCAATGTTCTTCAATGGTATTGCGTGGAATTTTGGCGCACGACGAGACGAAAATAAAAATGGGCGTGGACGGAATCGATACCGAGTTTAAATACGTGGACACGCATGACGGATTTTACAAAGACGGCTCGTATCTGCAACACCAATGGCACCCGTACACCGGCGGTTACGGGGCGGGATTTTTGCGCGATGTGGTCAACTTGATGGGCATCGTGCATGGTTCGAAATGGGCAGTATCCGATTCGCACATGGGTATGTTGTGCGAGTGGATCGAAAACTCCTATTTGCCGTTGATTTACAACGGGGCCATGATGGATATGGTGCGCGGAAGAGAAATAGCCCGTCAAGCCGCAAGCGATCGCGCCACGGGGCACAGCATCCTTTGGAGCGCTTACAATGTCTCGAAAATGGTTCCCGAAGATGTAAAAAATCGCCTGCAGCCTTTGATTAAATACGAAATGAAGTCGGATACTTTTCGCGATTTCTTGACGTATGATGTTCCTTTGTGGCAATTGAAAGAGTTGCGTGCATTTTTGAACGACAATAATGTGCCGGCAACACCCCCCGCTCCTTATCACAAGCAATTTTCGATGATGGATCGCGTGGTGCACGTTCGTCCCGGATTTGCCGTCGGATTGGCGATGTCGTCCAACCGAATCGAAAATTACGAATCTATCGACAGCGAAAACATGATGGCTTGGCATGTCGGCGACGGAATGACATACATCTATAACGGCGATCAAGCTCAATACACCGATCATTTTTGGTCGACAATCGATTATTATCGCTTGCCCGGCATTACGGTCGATGTGCAACAACACGAAGTGAAATCGCTTATTTTCGGAAAAGGCGTTTTGTATGCCGACGGTTACAAAAGCCCCAAAACTTGGGTGGGCGGTTCATCGATTGAAAAATCATACGGTATTTCCGGAATGTGGTTCGATGACGAAAAGAGCACGTTGGAAGCCAAGAAAACATGGTTCATGGTCGGCGACGAAATAACCGCTTTGGGGGCCGGAATTAACAGTAAGGATAACCGTACGATTGAAACGATTATCGACAACCGAAAAATAAACGGCACGTCTCGCGTTACCGTGGAAGGAGAAGAAGCGCTTAAGAACTACGGAAAATTGACTCAATTTCCCGTTTCTTGGGCTCATTTCGCCACCACGTCGGCGGGAACGGATATGGGATATTATTTTCCGAACCAAGCGGAAGTACAATTTCAAAAATTACCCCGTACCGGTTCATGGCGCGATTTCTCGAAATACGGTGATCCCACGCCCGTAACGCGCGATTATTATACGATTTGGTTCGATCACGGTAAAAATCCGACCAATGCAAAATATGCTTACGTATTGTTACCCGGTAAAAATGCGGCAGAAGTAAAATCATACGCTTCCGAACCGAATGTGGAAATATTATCCAATACGCCCCAAGTACAAGCCGTAAAAGCAAAAAAAGAGGGTGTAACCGGATTGAACTTCTGGGAGGTTTCCGCAAAACCGGTGGCAGGTATCAGCGTGAGCGCTCCCGCTTCGGTGATTCTTCACGAAACAGATGCCGAGTTGGTGATCGGCGTTTCGGATCCCACGCAACTTTATGCCGGCGAAATTACCGTGGAAACGGATAAAACGGTGAAAGAAGCGACAGCGGAAAATCCGAACGTGAAAGTATTGTCCGTTTCGCCGTTAAAATTGCAAGTAAACGTGAAAGGCGGCATGGGGCAAACTTTTTCGGTAACATTCAAAAAGTAAGTCGATATTAATATTTATAGAAACGGGCGGAACAACTGATGTTGTTTCGCCCGTTTTATTTTTCCGGATAAAATACCGGGTTATCCCAAATAACTTTTCAATAATTTACTTCTTGACGTATGACGCAATCTGCGAATGGCTTTTTCTTTGATTTGGCGCACCCGTTCGCGGGTCAATCCGAATTTTTCGCCAATTTCTTCGAGCGTCATTTCCTGTACGCCGATTCCGAAAAATAATTTAATGATATCGCGTTCACGTTCGGTCAATGTCGCCAACGCACGGTCAATTTCGCGAATCAACGATTCGTTGATCAATGCGCGGTCAGCAATCGGAGAGTCATTATTTACCAATACATCCAGCAGGCTGTTATCTTCACCTTCAATAAAGGGAGCGTCCACGGAAACATGACGTCCCGAAACACGCATCGTATCGGCGATTTTTTCCTTGGTAATTTCCAAAACGTCTGCCAATTCTTCAGTCGATGGAATACGTTCGTTCT
>JAVBNP010000033.1:0-26698 GCA_031551455.1 Bacteroidales bacterium
CGTACAAATTCGATTCCCCTCGTATTTCTTCTTCGCACTATGCGCTTCATGACAATCGGTACATTTCACGTTGTTTTTATACATTTTAGTCTGTACGAACGAACCGTAGATGTAATCCTCATCCTTTACCTGTCCGTCGGGATAGTACAAATCGCGACGCAACAAACTCGGAAGCATGTGATTCATCAGATACATGTCGGACGCATTCACCTCATAATCTTTGATGGCTGATCGACGGGCATGACATCGCGCGCATAAGTCGACCATTTGCTGCGATGTGATGTTGCTCGTAACAAATTCCAAACCGTACTGTCCGTGCGCCGGTCGTGATCCTTCGGGCAATCGCGCCCATGCGACATGTTTGGATGCGGGACCGTGACAAGCTTCGCAACTGACGTCAATTTCCGTCCATGTGGTGTTGTAGCCGTCGGTATTCATATCGTATCCTTTACGCAAGTCGGTGGAATGACAATCGGCACACATCGAGTTCCAATTTTGTCCTTGATTGGTCCAATACAGCCAATTATCGGGCCCGATATCCTGCCCCGGGTACATGGCGAAGGCAAGGTCGAACCATTTGCCTTTTTCGCTATCCCAAGCCAACGGCAAACACTGATAACGGCCGCCTTCGAACGGTACCAAATATTGTTGCAGCGGCGTAAACCCAAACACATGTGTGATTTCAAACTCGCCGGGTTTGCCGTCCTTACCTGCGGTATGAACGAAGAATTTACCGTCGCGTTTGTAAAATTTACTTGTCATGCCGTTCGATTCGAGTTCGGCATTATCGAAATCGCCCAACACCGTAGAATCGGAAGCTACATCCATCGCCTTGTCGTGATGCGAATCTTTGAAAAGACGACATTCGGCTGAATGACATTCCGCACAACTTTCCCTTCCCACAAAAACGGCCTTATCGCTCAAGTCCGGTTGCGGCTCGGGAAAAAGGACATAACGGAACAGGAAATACACGGGCAGAATGATAATAATTGCATCAATCGCCCAAATGCCTATCCGTTTCCATTGTTTGTCGGTCATTTTTCCGTTTTTTAATACATTTATTTATATGCCACGGTTCGGTCTTTTCTTCTTTTCAACTCGTTGGCATAAACTTTTCCGACGGTATCCTTGTGTTGTCGGAGCCAATCGGTTAATTTGACGCCGCCGACGGGAGGCGAATCTACACACAACAAATCGGCTTTCAATCCTTTCATTTCCTCGCGCGTTACCACCCGATCGCCCATCACGGCGCCGATGATTCGGGATACGCCGTAACCGATCGCATCGGGCATCGAAAAAATGGGACGTTCTTTTCCCAAAAGAATTCGCGAAATGGTTCGAATCAATTCTTTATATGAGAAAGTTTCGGGACCAATGGCATTGATGACTTCGTTACCAACCGATTCCGTACCGCATTTCACGGCAAGTCGTGCAAAGTCCTCCACATATATGGGCTGCAATCGATACGAACCGTCGCCGAAAGTGCCGAACACGGGAAATTTACGCACCATCCATGCCATGTTGTTGATCAGAATATCTTCGTCGCCGAAAAGAACGGCCGGGCGTAATATACTGTACGACATTCCGGAATCGATCAGCGCTTTTTCCAACAATCCTTTTCCGGCAAAATATTCCAACGGCGAATGTTCATCGGGATTGGTGATGCTCGTGTGTACGATTCGTTTTACGCCCGCTTTTTTGGCGGCATCAAACAAAATAAGCGTATTTTGTACCGCCTGCGAGTGTTGAAACGTGCTGTGATTAAATCGCACCCAATAAGTATTATACAAAACTTCGACTCCCTTCAGCGATTCGGCCAATCGGTCGGGTTCATCGAACCGATAAGGGAAAACCGCAATACGACCGCCAAACTCGTTAACTCGATGCAATGAATTGGTCAACGTCATCACTTTTTCCCCCCGATCCAACAGCAGGCGGGTAATGTATTTCCCCGAAAAACCGAATGCGCCGGTAACGGCATGTATCTCGCTCATGTAACTCTATATTATTCGTTTTTGCAAAAATTCGATCGGCTCAATGATTGCAAACAAAATGTTGAATGATTGAATTTTAAAATCATGCATATGCCGCTTGTTTTTTGTCGAATATGTTGCGTTGCAAGGGTTGTCCCACATCCACCGTTATTTTTCCGCTTTTGATGCGTACGGGAAAATAATCCATCGGTCGCGTTGCGGGCGATGCCGCAATGCTTCCTTTGATATCGAACGCCGACGAATGACACGGACAATTGAACCGTTTCGCGGAATCGTCCCATTGCACGGAACAGCCCAAATGCGGACAAGCAGGTGAAAGGGCGACAAACCCTCCGTCGGACATCCGCACCAAAAAGAAACCACCTTTGCGAAACCAAGTCGCCGTGTCCTCTCGGTAATCCGAAATCCGACCGGCATCAACGGGTTGCGACAATGCAGCATCCGATTTTTTTTTCTTGCGTCCGAATCCCAAAAATGCCGTAACAACGGCCGCGACTTCGACGAGGATTAATCCGACGATCCAACGGCGTCCAATATGAAAAAAACTTCGCCGCGAAAGCGCCTTTTTATCGGGTTGAGCCGGTATGATCTTATTTTCTTTCTTCTTCATAACCAAAACAATTTCATGTTTTCGCCGCGAAAGAATATCCCGATGAAGGAAAGCGCCAAAAACGACACAATCGCAAACACAAACACGGCTTGAAGAGCCTCGGCTCGCGATGCGTTCTTTTTTCGACGAAAATACCAAACAAGTCCCGCGAATATTCCCGCCAAAACAACAAACGGCAATAGACCCGTCAATATTTTTCCGACGGCGGAATCGGGCGTTGCAAATGTCGGCCTTGTCAACTCTCCGACAATCACCACGACGGGTGTCAAAATCAATGCCGCAAGCGCCGCTCGGATTGCATGTTTTTTACCATCTTGAGAGATAAACGGCACCGCCGTTTCGGGGACATCGTTGCGAACGTATGCGAGACTGACAAGCCCGACCAAAACGGCAAGCGGCAAAACGAATGCTCCGATAGGCGGAAAATGCAACAACAGTTCTTGAAACCCCATAAAATACCAAGGCGCTTTCACGGGATTGGGACTTTGCGAGGGATTGGCCGAATCGCCGAGCGGCGCATTGAAAACGGCCGATATCAATAGCACGACGGCAATCAACACGATGGTTACGACGCCTTCGCGAAGCACCAAATGCGGCATCGTGTCGGTTTTTTCCTCCAAATATTGTTGCGGAAGCAAAATACCTCCCGCTTTTCGTATTTTCCAAAAATGGTACAACAACAAAACGGAAATAACAACCGGAATGACAGAGGTATGCAGCGTATAAAAATTCAACAGGGTTTGTTTGCCGATGTCTTGCCCGCCGACAACGGTTTCGTATAACCAATCACCGATAAGCGGCGTGTATTTCAACATATGCGTTCCGACACGCGTCGCCCAGTATGCAACTTGATCCCACGGAAGCAGATATCCGGTAAAATTCCCGAGCGCGATCAATACCAACAAAGCAATGCCGATATTCCAATTACTTCGGCGCGGCGGAACAAACGCTCGGGTGAAAAATACGCGCAACAAATGCAAAAAGGTCGTAACCAACATTCCGACGGCCGACCAATAATGCACGTTTCGAATCAATGCACCGAAAAACACTTGATGTTGAATTGTTTGTATGGATCGATATGCTTCGTCGGGTGACGGAACATAATAAAAGCGGAGCAAAATACCCGATAAAATCAACAAAACAAAGAAGATCAACGTCATACCACCCAATCCGAACGTATGCGAAAAACGCAAGGCTTCGACGGGAATTTTACGGGGATGGAGGTGCAACAAAAAATTCGGCTTCATTTCGGCGTCTGTTGTCGGTTCGGTAAATCGTTAACAAAAATTTCCGGGTTTTGTTGACGAATTGGTCCGATTAACTTTTTTTGCATAAAACTTAACTGCAAATGTATGTTTTTTCAGCAATAATTCGACCGCCGAAAAATATTAAACAAACACGTTCCGGTCGCAATCGGAATGTATAAGCTCATATACGTTTGTAACGCGAGCAAATAAGACCAACTTTTATATACCGATCGTCAAGAAAAACATACCGACGGTCATGTTTATTTGACAACCGATATTCCTCGGGATAGTTTCGCATAAAATTAAAAATAAAACACATGCATGCTTTTAAAATTATCCCGATCCTTATGATATTTTGTTGTCAACCGGCAGCGATGAAGGCTCAAAACCTCGTGTCGGATATAACGGGCACCGTCTCCGACGATGACGGACAACCGATTCCCGGTGCAAACGTTCTGTTGCTGAATCCGGTCGATTCCGCTTACATCACCGGCACCACCACCGATACGGAAGGAAAGTTTCTGATTCCGAAAATCGCATACGGCCATTACTTGTTGAAAATCTCTTTTTTGGGTTACGAAATTCCGGTTCTTTCCTGTATAGCACGAGAAAAAATCGTCGAATTGCCGCCCGTTTCGTTGAAAGAAAACACTTACGAAATCGCTTCGGTCACCGTGGTCGGAAAAAACCGCCCGATCAAGTTCGAGCCGGGAAAGATGGTCGTCGATGTTTCTTCCTCGCTTGCCGCATCGGAGGGAAATGTTTTTGAGGTATTGAAAGGAATGCCGGGCGTAACGATACGCGAAAACGGAACGGTATCGCTGAACGGACAATCGGGAGCAAAAATTATGGTTGACGGAAAGCCGACCTACGTTTCGGGAGAAAGTCTCGTAAGCTTACTGCGCGGTATGCCCGCAACATCGGTCGATAAGGTGGAGTTGATCACGCAACCCGACGCCCGATACGATGCCTCGGGAACCGCGGGAATCATCGACATCAAAACAAAAAAGCGCAAAACGGAAGGCTTCAATCTTTCCGTGAATGCCCGTTATGCCCGTAACCGATACAATCTCGGCAATGCCGGATTCAACCTTGCATATCGGAAAAACAAGATCAACCTCTTTTCGAACTATTCCTATTATCAAGGGAAAAATTACAATGACTTAAGAATAATTAACGATTATTTGGATCCGATCACCGGAGAACCGACGGGTATAACGTTGGAACAAAACACCGATCGCAGTTGGCGTTATAAGACGCATTATTTTCGAATCGGGACGGATTACGATCTTACCGACAAGATAACGCTCGGGGTTTACGCAACGGGTAATTTGAGCGATGAACGTTTGACGGGAAAGACCGATTCCGAATTTTCAAGTTTCGGAAACCGTTCGGACTCCGCATTATCTACCCGAAACCTAAACGAAAAATATCCCCGGCGATATACCGGAGGCGCTTATATCAGCTGGAAACCGAAAACGGATACTGAGTGGAACACATCCTTTGATCGGGTGTACCATCATCATCCCGAAGATCAACAACAATATGAAGATTTCCGCAACGTATCGACCGGAGTGTTGCCGAGCGATACGTTGCGGGGCGATATCGACGGGATTATCGATATATACGCCGGAGAAACAAGCATCACGCTCCCCCTTTCCCGAAAAATCAAATTGAATGCGGGCGCCAAATCGTCTTTTATTCGGATCGATAATTCGGCGTCGTATGCCCGAAGAGCGAATAACGCGTGGGTCGAAAATACGGGATTAAGCAATGATTTCGGATACAACGAGAACGTTAACGCCGGATACGTTCAAACGAAAATCGACTTTTCCGATGCTTTTGCCGGACAAATCGGACTGCGCGTTGAAAATACGCACGTCGAAGGAAATGTTTTTGAGTATTCGTCGGGAAAAGATTCTTTGTTTCGAAACCGATATACCGATTTTTTTCCCGCCTTGGGACTTAATTATAATTTCGACAACGACAACGGCATCTCGTTTACTTACGGAAGACGTATCACTCGTCCGAATTATCGGGATATGAATCCGTTCGTTTTTGTTTTCAACAAATATTTGCACGAACAAGGAAATCCGAATTTGAAACCGGCCTTGTCGGACAATGTTGAACTTGCGTTCACGTTAAAAAAACTTTTACGAATCGGCTTGTTTTTCACGTATGTGAAAGACCCGATTACCAAAAGTTTTTTGTTTCGGGATGAAAACGTAGTGATCGTTTTTCCCGAAAACCTGTCCTCGGGTATTTCCTACGGTATCCGACTAAATACCGCTGATTTGGACATTACGGGTTGGTGGCAGGCAAACCTCACTTTTGCGGGACAATATCGGGAATTCCGATGGAATTTGAACGGCGAAAAAGAAGGAAACGATTTTCTCGTTCCCTCGGGAGATTTCAACAATCGATTTAAGCTTTCCAAGAGTTGGCTCATCGAGTTGAAGACATCGTACACGGGGAAAAGAGCCGAAGGACAATACATTTTCGAGCCGATGTGGTTGTTTTCCGGAGGAATCAGAAAATATATTTTAAACAATAAAGGTTCCGTCACCTTATACGTGGATGATATATTTTCTACTTTCGTGGTCGGGGAAATATCTCGGCTCGGACAATTTACCCGTACGCGCGAAAAAGAAAACGGCCGACAAATAAGTATTTCGTTCTCATATCGATTCAACACCGGGAGCGAAACGAAAAAATCGCGAACAAAAAGCGATATCGACGAAAGTAAAAGAATAAATTTGCGATAAAGTATTCCTCATGAAAAATATCATTCGATGGTTATCTCCGTTGATCCTCTCCGTCGTTATTACTTTGATGCTGCGGGCGGCAACGGATATCACGTTGGACAATACCATTTTCGTTTATCCCGAACGAAATCTGTGGGAATTTCTTTTTCTGACACCAATCATCTATTTGATGGATTGGCGGATGCGAACTTTCTTAAAAAGAATGCGGAATGATCACCGAAAAGAAAAAAACACGCTGAAAGAATATCTATTATGGAGCGTTGAATTTGCTTTGAGCATTATCGTCATCGTTTTCTTGGTACACCGCATTCTCGACATAAAAGATCTGTTCAGAGATTATATGTTGGCGGAGATCACCGTGGTGCCGATTTTATTAATTTACTACACTTTGTTGCGAAATGGCGTGATGCAAAAATATTATGCGGAGCAAACGCTTCAGTTGGAAAAAATTAAATCCGAACAATTGGGTATGGAATTGGAGATGCTCAAAGCGCAATATCATCCGCATTTTCTTTTCAATGCGCTCAATACGGTTTATTTTCAAATAGACGAAAAAAATCAATCGGCCAAAGAAACCGTCGAACTGTTGTCCGATCTTTTGCGTTATCAAATTTACGACGTTCAGCAACCGGTTACGCTGAGCAAAGAAGTCGATTTTTTGAAAAAATACATCAAATTCCGACAAATGCGCACCAGCGATCGTTTGGTGTTGGAGTGCAATTTCGATTTGCGGGAAGGAAAGCAAAAAATTCACCCCTTGTTGTTTCAGCCCCTTTTGGAAAATGCGTTTAAATATGCGGGCGGCGATTATCGAATCAAGATTGATGTTCGTTCCGAACCCGGAAAAGTTACCTTTTCGGCGGAAAATTCTTTACCGGCCGAAAAACCGAACACCGATGGTCAAAATCGAAATAAAGGAATCGGCATCGAAAATCTGAAAAGACGATTAACCATTCTGTATCCGGGAAAACACCGGTTACGCATCGAACCGAAAGAAAATTCTTTTTATGCGGAATTAACCGTTCAAACCGATTGATATGGAAATCAAATGCATCATCACGGACGATGAACCGATTGCACGGAAAGGACTTCGCGAATACGTCGAACGAATCGATTTTTTAACGTTAATCGGCGAATGCGAGGATGCCGTTCAATTAAATAACCTGTTAAAAACCGTTCGGCCCGATTTATTTTTTCTGGACATCGAAATGCCGTACATGTCGGGATTGGACTTGCTGGCCGCACTCCCGCGACCGCCCAAAGTGATCATCACTTCGGCCTACGAGCAATATGCGCTCAAAGGGTATGAATTGGACGTGACGGATTATCTGTTGAAGCCGATATCGTTCGAACGCTTCCTTAAAGCCGTCAACAAAGTTCACGATTTACTCGCGAAAGAATCGAAACCCGATTCGCCCGGTCATATTTTCGTAAAAAGCGATAATCGGCTGAAAAAGATTTTGCTGAACGATATCCTGTATGTCGAAAGCATGGAAAATTACGTAATCGTACATACGCTTTTGTCAAAAGATATTATCTATACAACGCTCCATCAATTTTCGGAAGCGCTGTCACCCGAAAATTTCATTCGTGTTCATCGATCATATATCGTAAATATCGAAAAAGTCGAATCGATTGAAGGAAATCAATTGAACATTGCCAATCGGAAAATTTCGGTGGCCCGAAACCTGCACGATAAAGTGTTTGATGTGATTTTAAACAACAGGCTGTTTTTGAGAAAATAAATTTATCAAACCATCTTCGGCGCATTTGATTTATTTACAAACAATTACAAATATATCGGTTAAAACCTACCGGGTTTTGAAAACCCGGTAGGTTTATTTCGTAAAAGTTAATGGCTTTATATAACGTTTATTAACAAACCGACAGCCTTTCCGGCATGAAATTCGTGAGGAAAAACCAAAATATTTCATCATGAAAACTTCTTTTCTTATGTTTTTTCTCATTGCTCTCGGCATTTACATCATCGGTAATTTTTATCTGTTCATTCGCGGGTGGCAAGCGTTCGAAATCGTTGGGAGGCAACGCGTGTGGTTTGCAGTAGGATTTTGGATTCTCGCACTGTCGTTCATCATCACTCAGGTGATGCGGGTGAAGGGCGTTTCGGGCGCGTTGTTCGACTTTTTTTACATTATCGGCTCATTTTGGGTGGCCGTTATGCTCTATGGTTTTCTCATGCTGCTCGTTATCGACATCGCACGCATCGTCGGTTGGGTGGGCAATATCAAGCCCGATTTCATTTATCGGAATTATCCGCTTGCGAAAATCGTATTATTCGGTGCGGTATGTTCGATACTTGTGCTTATCATGGGTTTCGGTTACCGAAATGCGCACCATCCGCGAATCACCCGGTTGGAAATACCCGTTGCCAAACAGGCGGAACATTTGGACGGTTTGCGTGTGGCAATGGTCAGCGACATTCATTTGGGACACATCAACGGGCGTAAATTTCTGAGTCGCTTGGTGGATGCGCTCAACGAACAAAATGCCGACATTATTTTATTGGCCGGCGATACGTTTGACGGCGCTCCCGAACCGGTGATCGAAGAAGATGCGGGTGTGGAATTCGAACGTTTGAAAAGCAAATACGGTACGTTTGTGATTAGCGGCAACCACGAGTATATCGGCGAAAGGGAAGAAAAGAATGCGGTGCGGATAGCGTTTGACTATTTGGCCTCGCACGGAGTGACGCCTTTGCAGGATTCGGTTGTGTTGATCGACTCTTGCTTTTACGTTGCCGGGCGCAAAGATCGACAAGCCGAACAACGAAAAACCATTCCCGATCTTTTATCCGAGGTTGACAAACAATTGCCCGTTATATTGTTGGATCATCAACCGTATCATTTCGAAAAAGCGGAACAAGCGGGCGTCGATTTGCAATTGTCGGGACACACGCACCACGGGCAGATGTGGCCGCTAAACCACATTACCCGAAAAATATACGAACAAGATTGGGGATATTTGCAAAAGGGCGAATCACATTTTTATGTATCTTGCGGCGTGGGAACATGGGGTCCGCCGGTACGTACCGCCGGTAAATCCGAGATCGTGGTCATTGATCTGAAATTCAAGCATTAATATTGAAATAAAACATTATATGAGTTTATTTGATACGGTAAGCGAAGACATCAAAAAAGCGATGCTCGCAAAAGAAAAAGATAAATTGGAAGCCTTGAGAGCGGTAAAAACGGCATTTTTGCTGGCACGTACCGAATCGGGTGCCGGCGGTGAATTGACGCCCGAAGCCGAACTGAAAATCGTGCAAAAATTGGTCAAACAACGCAAAGAATCGGCCGATATTTACACGCAACAAGCGCGGCAAGACCTTGCGGACAAAGAATTATTGGAAGCCTCGGTCATCGAGCAATATTTGCCAGCACAAATGAGTGAAGCCGAATTGGAAACGGCATTAAAAGCCATTATCGAAAAAGTAGGCGCTAAAGCGCCTTCCGACATGGGTAAAGTAATGGGCGTTGCCACCAAAGAATTATCGGGTAAAGCGGACGGCAAAGCCATCTCCACAAAAGTAAAACAGTTATTAAGTTAAAAAAAGCCCCTCCCCGGCCCTCCCCCAATTGGGGAGGGAGACGATGCCGACCGATTCACGACATCACGTGAACAACACGTCGCCCCCTCTCCAATTGGGAGAGGGGGTCGGGGGGTGAGGCCCCTCTTTTTAGATTTGTCATTATGTATCGCTTTTTTCGTCCCTTATTTTTTATGTTTCCGCCCGAGGCAATGCACGGGTTTGTGGGAGGATTGATGCGTTTGGCATACGGTATTCCTCCTTTGCGGGCGCTTATCCGCAACATGTTTGCCGTAAAACATCCCGCATTGGAACGTGAATTTTGCGGATTGAAGTTTTCCAACCCCGTGGGATTGGCCGCAGGATTCGATAAAAATGCGAAATTGTACAAAGCTTTTTCGACGTTGGGCTTCTCATTTATCGAGATCGGGACGGTAACGCCGAAAGGACAACCCGGAAATCCCAAACCGCGTTTGTTTCGCATCGTTCAAGACAATGCGTTAATCAACCGCATGGGTTTCAACAATAAAGGCGTGGATGCTGCCGTGGAACAACTCAAACGCGAACGCCCGGAAATCATTATCGGAGGAAACATCGGCAAAAATACGGCAACCTCCAACGACGACGCTCCGGCCGATTATCTCGAATGTTTTCAAAAATTGTATCCATACGTCGATTACTTCACCGTCAATGTCAGTTGTCCGAACGTGGCCAATTTGAGCGAATTGCAAAATATCGATTCATTGTCTGCCATTCTTTCGGCTGTCATGGAAGAACGCCTAAAGCAAGAGAAACGTAAACCCGTTCTGATAAAAATATCTCCCGATATCAGTTTCGTGCATTTGGACGAAATTCTGGATTTGGTGGAAGAATATGACGTGGATGGCATTGTGGCGGTGAATACCACCACCAAACGTAACGATTTAACCATCGATAAGGAAGAAGTAAAACGTATCGGCAAAGGCGGGCTGAGCGGCAAGCCACTGACGTGGAGAGCCTTGGAAACGGTCAATTATATTCGGCAACGTACCAAAGGTAAACTTCCGATTATCGGGTCGGGAGGCATCATGTCGGTCGACGATGCCGTCAACATGATTAATGCCGGCGCAACGTTGGTGCAGATATATTCGGGCTTTATCTACGAAGGGCCTTCGTTGGCAAAGAAAATCAACAAAGCCGTTTTGAAAAAAATCGGCTAAAAACCGAAAGATGAGATTTCCCGATAAATTTCGACAAACATCACGATAATACTTTTTAACCGCATGAGAACATCTTTACC
Source organism: Bacteroidales bacterium (assembly GCA_031551455.1). Classification (GTDB taxonomy): domain Bacteria; phylum Bacteroidota; class Bacteroidia; order Bacteroidales; family UBA4181; genus JAIRLS01. The sequence goes on from JAVBNP010000033.1 coordinate 11,443, forward strand.
CTTTCTTTCGATCATTATCGGAATAACCTGCATCTTTTCCGGATGCAAAGAACAACAACCGGTAAACTTCAAAACGATTTGTAACCCGATCGATCTGAGCTATCGTTTTTGCTTGGACGAACCTTCGAGAAGGGAAGCCGCCGATCCTTCGATGGTGCTGTTCAACGACGAATACTATCTGTTTGCCTCGAAATCGGGAGGATATTTCCGGTCGAGCGACTTGATCACATGGGATTTGATTACGACAGATGATTTGCCGATAGAGGATTATGCTCCGACCGTTGTCGTGATCGATAACGAAATTTACTTCCTTTCCGGAAGTCGAAAAATATTCAAAACCGCTGATCCAAAGTCAGGCAAATGGGAAATCGTTAACGACGATTTTTCGCTCGGTGCGGCCGATCCCATGATTTTCGGCGACGATGACGGACGGGTGTATTATTATTGGGGTTGCTCGAACAAAGCGCCGATAACGGGTGCGGAACTCGATCGCAACAATCGGTTGAACTCGATCGGCGTGCCCGATACGTTCATTCATTGTCGAGTGGAAAAATACGGCTGGGAACGGGCGGGCGATTACAACGAAGGTGATCGAACACCATGGATCGAGGGCGCTTGGATGAACAAACACAACGGAAAATATTATCTGCAATACGCCACGCCGGGAACTCAATTCAAATGCTACGCCGACGGTGTATATGTTTCGGACAAGCCGCTCGGACCCTTTATGCTTGCAAAGAGCAATCCCTTTGCCTATAAGCCGGAAGGATTCGTTAACGGAGTCGGACACGGGAGCACGTTTCAAGACAAATACGGAAATTATTGGCACATCGGCACGGCAGTTATTTCGGTAAAACACATGTTCGAACGGCGACTGTCGCTTTCTCCCGTTTTCTTCGATAACGACGGAGAGATGATGGCTTATACCGGATTCGGCGATTATCCGATGATCGTTCCCGATAAAAAAATCGACGATCCGACATCGCTTTTTCCCGGTTGGATGATGCTCTCGTATTGCAAAAAGGTGGAAGTTTCTTCTTCATTGGACGAACATCCGGCCGAAAATGCCGTCAATGAGGATATTCGTACCTATTGGAGCGCCGAAACCGGCAATAAAGGCGAATTTATTACCGTCGATTTGGGTGAACGAAGTGACGTTTATGCCGTACAAATTAACTTTGCGGAACAAAACACCGATATTTTGGGTCGAAAGGACGGTATTTATTATCAATATCTGACGGAATATTCCGACAACGGCAAGTCGTGGAAAACGTTGATCGACAAATCGAACAACACCATCGACGCTCCGCACGATTACATTCAACTTGCCAAGCCCGTAAAAGCCCGATTTATCAAGTTGACCAACATACGTGTTCCGAGCGGAACTTTTGCCGTATCGGGATTGCGTGTTTTCGGCAAATGCGACAAAAAACCGGCCGAAAGTGTTTCGGCAATTCGTCTCGAACGTGCGGCCGATCGTCGAGTAGTAAAAATCGATTGGGATAAAAGCGCCGGCGCTGGCGGGTACAATGTTCGGTTCGGGTACCGTCCCGACAAGCTGTATCAAAATTATATGGTGTACGGTACCAATGAGGTTACCATCCGAAGCTTGAATGCCGAAATCCCTTATTATTTCGCCGTCGATGCATTCAACGAAAACGGAATCACTCCGGGAACGGTTGTTAAAGACATTCCGTAAGCCGACAATAATCAATCGCGCATGCTCGATCAACTGAAGATACTTCGCCGCCAAGGCAAACAATATATTCCCGATGTTTCGGACGTACACCTGCATCAAATTTTCAGAGGGCGTCCGGTGATCACAGACAAAAAGATCGACGAAACGGTTTTTAAAGATTTTTGTCCGTCGGCGGCCATTGATGTTGCCCCCGTTCGTATCAATCTGGCAAAGTGTAGTTTTTGCGGGTTATGCGCACGCGCTTTTTCCGAAAAAATAAAATTTACAAACGATCATCGTTTGGCGACCAACGATCCCGCAAGATTAATCGTCACCGAAGGACTCGACGTTCCCGTTACCGTCAATTCCGAATTGGTACGCCCGCCCATCCGAAAACTGTTCAAAAGATCGTTAAAACTGCGACAAGTATCGGCGGGAGGCGACAACAGCACGGAATTGGAACTGAATGCCTGTTCGAACGTGAATTTCGACATGGGACGTTTCGGAATCGAATTTGTGGCTTCTCCGCGACATGCCGACGGAATTGTTATTACGGGACCGATTACCGAAAACATGGCCGACGCGCTTCAAATATGTTACGACGCCGTTCCCGACCCGAAAATCATTGTCTTGGCGGGATTTGATGCTCTCGGCGGAGGGCTTTTTGCCGACGGCCCCGCTATCGATCGCCGTTTTTTGGAACAACATCATGTCGATTTATACATTCCCGGAAACCCGCCGCATCCGCTGACCATTATCAACGGATTGCTGGATTTGTGCCGAGAACGATAGAAATTTGAAAAGAGAGGGTATTCGGAATGCATTTCAAGTTGTATTGCAAGGACTTTTATATCCTATTGGGTTTCGAAAACCCGATAGGATTTGTGTAAGACCTGTTAGGTTTTGAAAACCTAACAGGTCAAATGATAATTTGAATACGAAGCTTTCAACAAAGATAAATACATCCAATATCTCTTACACGTCTTTGCGAGACAAATCATATAACCGATGAAACGAGGAAGCGCCGATTTACCCCTTCATTACGGAACCGTACCTCCATGGCTTGCCGAACGAATGAGCTTGCTGGGTGGCGCCATTACGGAAGCCGTCGTTACGGAATACGGTCGGTCGGCATTGCTGCAACGTTTAAGCGATCCGTTTTGGTTTCAATCGTTGGGTTGCGTGTTGGGAATGGATTGGCATTCGTCGGGTATTACCACTTCGGTGATGAATGCGTTGAAAAAAGCGATCAATAAACGATCATCCGATTTGGGCGTGTATGTGTGCGGCGGACGCGGCAAATCGTCGCGGCAAACGCCCGTCGAATTGCTCGAAATAGCGAATAAAACCGGATTGAACGGAGACGAATTGATACGATGCAGCAAATTGTCGGCAAAAGTGGATAACACCGCCGTGCAGGATGGATTTCAGCTTTACTTGCATTCTTTTATCGTAACGCGCGACGGGGAATGGACCGTAATACAACAAGGCATGAATACCAACGAACGCATGGCACGACGTTATCATTGGTTGTCGTCATCGTTGCATTCGTTTACCGAAGAGCCGCACACGTCGGTTTGCGGAAAAAATCAAGGATTGATCTTAAATCTGACCGATAAACTTGCCGCTCCGACCAAGGAAGGAATCATTGAATTGACAAGACAATCGCCCGATAAACTGATGCACGAAGTCTCCGTTATTTTGCCCCGACATCATGAAGTAAAAGCGGAAGACGTTAATTTGAAACGTTTGGGAGCCGCATTGATTTTGGCGCACGAAACGAATGTGACCGATATGGAATCGTTGTTGATGCTCGAAGGCGTGGGACCTCGAACCTTGCAATCGCTCACGCTGGTGAGCGAAGTAATACACGGCACTCCGTCGCGATTTTCCGATCCCGCACGTTTCTCGTTTGCTCACGGAGGTAAGGACGGACATCCTTTTCCCGTTCCGACACGCGTGTACGACGAAACGATCGAAATTCTCGATAAAGCTGTACATCAATCCCGTTTGGGCGATAAGGATAAGTCGGAGGCGCTGAAAAATCTTTCCAAAATTTCGCAAGAGATGGAAAAAGGATATACGCCGAATAATTATTTCGACGATTTGGTGCAACGGGAACGTAATACATCTTATATGTACGGCGGCAAAACGGTATTCGGCGATGCCGAAAAACCGAAAGAAAAGCACAAACAATTGACACTTTGGGATTAAATTTCGCTTTTCGTTTCAAATTTCATGAAATTTGCGAATGAAACCGTCAACACGAATATTTACTCGGAATAGGCTCATGAAACATACCATCATACCGATCATCCTTCTTTTCCTTTGTACGACATGTCATAAACCGGAAAAGCCGATTGCATCTCTTTGGTACGATTGCCCCGCAACATCTTGGGATGAAGCGTTGCCCATCGGCAACGGCAGATTGGGTGCCATGATATATGGTAACCCGGATAACGAAATATGGCAACTGAACGATAATACGTTGTACAGCGGCGAACCGGCTACGGCATGGAAAGGACTCGATATCACCGAAACGTACGATCAGGTCGTGTTGATGCTGCGTGCCGAAAAATATGCCGAAGCATCCGATTTTTTGCTGAAAAACTGGATGGGGTGCCTCCACCAAAACTACCAACCGTTGGGCGAATGGCATTTGGAAAATCATATCAAAGGAGAAATCACCGATTACAAAAGAGAACTCGATATTTCGAAAGCCGTACATTGTGTTTCGTACAAACAGAACAGGATAAAATATGTCTGTGAAACATTTGCTTCATATCCCGACAATGTAATTGTCGCGCGATTACGGAGCGACGCAAAAGACGGATTAGACGTAACCGTTTCGTTGTCATCGGTTCATCCTTCGGCACAAAAAATATCGCTTGACGGTTTGGTTTCCTTGAGCGGACAAGCTCCGGGTTATGCCGAACGTCGCACATTGGAACAAATCGAACAATGGGGTTTTCAAAGCAAGCATCCGGAATTGTTCCGGCCTGACGGCAGTCGCAAATTCGACAAACAAGTACTCTACGGCGATGAAATTGACGGAATGGGCACGTTTTTCGAAACCCGAATCAAGGCCGTTGCTCCCGGGGCTCAAATGACCTCGGACGAAAAAGGATTAAGAATTTCCGGCACCGACGAGATCGTTTTTATCCTTTCATCGGCCACAAGTTTCAATGGATTCGACAAGAGTCCTTCGCGGGAAGGCGTCAATGTCGCCGAAATTGCCGATTCGATAGTACATAAAGCTGTCGCTCAAAAATACGATCAACTGAAAGCGCGACACATTAAGGATTTTCGATCGCTTTACGATCGGGTTGATTTTCGGTTGCCCGTCGCTCCGGAACAATCCGCTTTACCCGTTGACGAACGTATTCGCCGTTATACCGACATGCAAGACAACGGATTGATAACGCTTCTGTTTCAATACGGACGATATTTGATGATCAGCGGCTCGCGTCCCTGCGGACAACCTTTGAACTTGCAGGGAATGTGGAACGACATGGTAATTCCTCCGTGGAACGGAGCGTATACGATGAACATCAACACCGAAATGAATTATTGGCCGGCGGAACCGACCAACCTGTCGGAATGTCATCAACCTTTGTTGCAAATGATTCAAGAAATTGCCGCATCCGGAAGCGAAACGGCCGAAAAAATGTATCGACGAAAAGGTTGGGTCGGGCACCACAACGTGTCGATATGGCGCGAAACTTATCCCAACGACGGAAATCCTTCGGCATCGTACTGGCCCTTATTAAGCCCTTGGTTGTGCAGTCATTTGTGGGAGCACTATCTTTTCACCTGTGACGAAACGTTTCTCCGTGACGAAGCATACCCGTTGATGAAAAGCGCATCCGAGTTTTTGGTTGATTGGTTGGTCGACAACGGCGAAGGTTATTTGGTGACCCCCGTAAGCACTTCGCCCGAAAACGTTTTTCTGACCAAAGAAGGGAAACGAGCATCGGTCAGTATGGGGTGTACCATGGACATGTCGATGATCAGGGAACTGTTTTCCCGGACAATCGAAGCATCCGAAAAATTAGATGTCGATGCCGATTATCGGTCGATTTTACAAGAGAAGCTATCGAAATTGTTACCGTATCGCATCGGATCCAAGGGTCAATTGCAGGAGTGGCAGCGGGATTTCGAAGAAGCGGATCCGCAACACCGGCATTTGTCGCACCTTTACGGGTTATATCCGGGCAATCAAATCAATTACGAATCGGCGCCCGAATTAATGCAGGCCGCAGCCCGAACATTGGAATTACGGGGTGACGAAAGTACCGGGTGGTCCTCGGCGTGGAAAATCAACTTGCGGGCACGTCTTTTGGACGGCGACCGGGCCAATGACCTTATCAGAAAAATGATTGTTCCCGCCGGTCCCGAAGGACCCCGGTATCGGAGCGGATTGCAGCCCAACATGCTGAATACACACCCGCCATTTCAAATCGACGGAAATTTCGGTTTTACGGCAGGCGTAACGGAAATATTGTTGCAAAGCCACGCCGGATATATTCAATTGTTGCCCGCTCTACCTTCGGAATGGCTCGACGGAAAAATTACCGGATTGAAGGCAAGAGGCGGTTTTACGATAAACATGGAATGGGCCGACGGAAAACTGATTCGTGCCGAAATTATTTCCGCCTTCGGCGGAAATTGTCGATTACGCACTTCGGATGAAGCAGTCGTCAACGTATCCGCAAAAGAAGCAATCGGCGACAATCCCAATCCGTTTTTCAAAACGGTTGATCCCGGAAAACCTCAAAATATCGGTAATGTCGTGTCGGAAAAACGATCGAACAAAACGTTTCATACCATCGATTTCATGACGGAAAAGGGGAAAACGTACAGAATATCGGCGAAGTAAACCGGAGATTACCGGCAATTTTAATATTATGGGCTAACCTATCGGGTTTTCGAAAACCCGATAGGTTTTGTTCCAAAAAACAGAGTCGTTCCTCGGGTTCAAACCAAAACTTCAACCGTACTCTTTTCGGAAAGTTGCATTCGATCGAAATCGATGTTCGTAATCAAATTGATTCCGGGCGTTTTACCTTTTTCGAAACTGCCCAAAATATCATCAAATCCCAATGCTTTCGCTCCGTTCAATGTTGCCAAGGACAGCACTTTCGATAACGAAATGTCGGGAGCATGTTGTCCGATGATTTTTATTTCCTCAAGGATAGATAATCCGGTATTGGAGGCCAAACTGTCCGTGCCGATACAAACGTTCAAACGATCGTCGGCAAAGAGCAATAAATCGGGTAATCGGTTTTGAATATATAAGTTGGACGCGGGGCAAAGCGCCCAGAAAACATTTTTCAAACGTGCCGTGCGTTGCAAAATATCTCTCTCGGACGTAAACGTATTGTGCACCAACAACGTTTGTTGCGCAAACGATAAACATTGTTCCGTTTCGTCGACCAAATGTCTGCGACTTATCTCTTTGGGAAGAAGTCCGTTTTTTCGAAAAATTTCGGCCAATGCGCCTTTCCCTTCCGGGTATAATGTTGTTTCCTCCTCGCTCTCTTGATGATGCATCGAAACGATGGACGGATGTTCGACATATTCGTTACCGAGCATTTCAAACAAAGCAGTTGACACCGAATACGGAGCATGCGGCACAACAGATACGTGCAACCCCGCATCGCGATATATTCGCTTGAGATTCAATGCATCGAAAAACAGTGATTCCGCCTGGCGGTCGTCCAATCCGAATACTTCAACAAAAGTCCGGTAGCGTAATCGTCCGGCTTGTTTTATCGGCACGGTGTCGGTTCGATTGGATATGTCACCGACCGCAACAATGCCGTTTCGCAACATTTCATCTTCCGCCGCTTTTGCTGCCGAGCAAACGGTATGTTCATCGGCCGGACGAATACGCCCGACGGATGAAAGAAAATCGGGAAGTCCGCAGCCGGACTTCATGACGCCGCGTAAATGCGACAATTCCAAATGGCAGTGTGTGTTGACAAATCCCGGAACCAGTATGCCGTTGTAAAATTCGAGTTTCTCGCGTTCTTGCAATTTCCCGCCCGTATCAATGACATCGACAATCATGCCGTGATCGTCCGTACAAACGATTCCGTTTTTAAGCGGCGGAGAAGAAACGGGAAACACGTAATGTGCCGACAGATACCGCATTAACCGAGGCGTTAATTAAATTTTTTCGGGATATGGTATATCGAAATATCTTCTATTTCGGCGCGTTTTGTCCAAGCGGTATCCGGATTGTTTTTGTCGTGTTGCAGCCAATTACCCTTGATGTGCGTGAACTCGTTTCCGGGTAACATGGTTCTTTCCGCGGTATATTCCAACATTAAACCGTCTTTTCGGAGAGGCCGCACCCAAAGCGTATCGCGAATGCCTTGCGCGGTAGTATCGCTGCGCCACCAATAAAACTCTATTCGCGGATTTATCGACTCGTCTTCGGGATAAACCCGTACCTTGGCGCTGATGACATACGAACCTGTACCTTTCAACAGAACATCCACGGCCGCCGTATCACGAATTCCATCAAGCGGCAAATATTTTTCCTTCCCCCGATGCCATAACTCTTCCGGAGGATCCGGTTCTTCCGAAACCACCCGGTCAAGTTCGTTGAGACGAGCAATTACTTCATCGTATACATCCCGATATTGTTTGGGTCGGGAACAATACCATGACACCGTGCTGTCGAAACGAGCCCATTCGTAGCCGTGTCGTTCAACGATATGGCGATTATACGGAATCGTATCGTTCCAGCGCGCATTATAAATACCATCGGCGAAAAAATATGATTTCGAAAGATATATATCGGTCAGTATCGATACAAAATCATCTTCGGGAATCAATACTCTGCTTTTACAGGAAACCAACAACAAAAGGGATAGAAGGAAAAGCCGCACCCTCTTGCCTCCTCTTCCGAAAAGAGAAGATGCGTGTCGCTTACCCCATTTGAAAAAACAAAATTGCATTTCTTCTATCCTTACTTTCCGTTCAATTTCCGCAATTCGGTCGGTTGTTAATCATTTGCTCCCTTTCGGTCGAAAAAGAGATTGAAATCAAAATCCGTCTTTATGCAATAAAATTATCGCTGATGGATTGGTGCGTATATACTTTTTGAATAACGTCGGCAAACGTATCGGCCACGGAAAGCACTTTAATTTTCGGATGCGGAATGATTAACGGAATGGTATCGGTAACAATCATTTCGCTAATGGCCGATTTTCGAATTCTATCATATGCCGGGCCGGAAAGCACCGGATGCGTACACACCACTCTCACGGATTTTGCTCCGAGATCGTACATCAAATCGGCGGCCAAAGTGACCGTTCCCGCAGTGTCCACCATATCGTCGACAATAACCACATCTTTGTTTTCCACATCGCCGATTACTTTCATTTCGCTGATTTCGTTCGCTTTTTTACGCAATTTATAGCAGATGGCCATCTCGACATTCAAAAAGCGCGAATAAGCGTTGGCCCGCTTGGTACCTCCCACATCGGGAGCGGCAATTACCAAGTTTTCCAAATTCAGGCTTTTCAAGTAGGGCACAAAAATGGGCGAAGCATAAAGGTGATCGACAGGAACATCAAAAAATCCCTGAATCGGGTCGGCATGCAAATCCATCGTCATCACGCGATCAACTCCCGCAGCGCACAACAAGTTGGCCACCAGTTTGGCGCCTATCGCGCAACGCGGCCTGTCTTTTCGATCTTGACGCGCATATCCGAAATAAGGCATCACCGCCACGATTTTGTCGGCCGATGCTCGTTTGGCGGCATCAATCATTAAAAGCAGTTCGAAGAGGTTTTCGGCGGGCGGAAATGTCGATTGGATGATAAAAACAGTGGCTCCTCTGACGGATTCTTCGTAAGCCGGTTGAAATTCACCGTCGCTGAACCGGAGAATGGAACATTTGCCCAATTCGGAACCGTAACTTTGGGCAATTTTTTCGGCAAGTTCTCGTGATCCGGAGCCTGCAAATATTTTAATGGGATTGTCGCTTGACATTATGATACTTAGTGTTATTATGACAAAAATTTAAGGTATCGCAAATGTAATAAAAAAAGAGATGCGACTTTTTCGAAGAACGGAAGAAACAACAATGTTTTTATTATCAAATAAATACATTTTAAAAGGTCAAATTCGGAAATGTTACAATTGCCGGATCAAATTTTCCAAATAAGCTTCACATGCCGCCTCTCCTTCTTTCGGCGCCCACGTCGCGAAATTTTTATCGTTCAAAGGCGAATAAGGGCCGTTTTTTACTTCGTACACCACCGATCCTTCTTTCAACGAAATAATGGTATGATAAATACGGGGAGCTATTTCAACCCCGTAGCATCCCTTGCCTGCCTCCAACACCGTACGTGAAGCAATATTGCCGTCGTTGTCAAACTCAATTACCGCCACCTTACCCTTCAGTAACACGAAAGCTTCGCATTTATCGGGATTCTCATGTTTGTGAGGATGAACATATGTGCCCGGTTCCAAACAATTCAACATCCGTTGCAACGGATCGTCCAATTGCGGATGGAAATTATAATTCATTCGTTTGCGGGGTGATACCCGAGCTTTGTCGATAACCGATTGCAACAAATCGTTGTTGATGATGATCATAATGGAATATTGGTGATGAATAATGGGTGATCGAATAGTAAAGTAACCGTTTCGGTTTTCGGAAAATAAAAAGCCGACACGCCGATTTGTATTTCTTATCCTTCGACATGCCGGCAACAATATATTTTTTAAATTTATTTCTTTGTATTATTCGCAATGCTGGCAAGCGCTCTGGCCATCTCGGCAATAAAGCGGAAGAAAACAAGCATCAAAAATCCGTATATCGGCATGGCGATAATTCCCGCAAGACCAAATGTGCTTGCATACGGAATCGATAAACCGGGCATACTGCCCATTTTGAAAACGGTCAAAAACAGACAAGCAATACAACCGACGCCTCCCACATAGCAACCGAACCATTCGCCAAACGTTTGAATAAAATGAGAGACAACGGGCGTTGCGGCAAATTCCGCATTATCTTCCGTTAAGTTGGCAACCTTGGACATTCTGTTCCACCAAAGTTGGAAACTAAACCATCCCGCAACCAAGAGAACAAGCCAAAGTAAAGTCGCGCCGAAAATTTCTCCGACACCAAAGAAGCGGATTACCCGAATCAATTGTACCAACACATAAATCGGAAACAACAGGTTTCCCACGGCAAAGATGGCATATAACCAACTGACCGGCTTACGAAAAATTTTGCCTTGGTCGATGTAGGCAAAAAAAGGGTTGAAAAACGTAAAAAATTTATTGTCCATGATAGTTGAAGTTTGATAGGTTCCTACTCGTTTTCGGCTTTTCGGTTCCGCCTCCTGTTTTTCGACACCGGCCGAAAAACATTAAATGCAAAAATAACATATTTTCATGCTTTACCATATAATTGCTTGATTATTTTTGCATAACTTTGCCTGAGATACATTTTATTGATATACAGGAAAATTGAACGATCATGAAAATATGTGCGACGATTCGAATATTACCGATTTTACTCTTAAATACCGCAATACTGTCCGGGCAAACGATTTTGAAAGCGGAATTATTGCTCGATACCCGATCCGAATTGGGGGAAGGCGCCATTTGGAATTACAAAGAACAAAAACTTTGGTGGGTGGATATCGAGCAAGGATATTTTCACGTATTTGACCCCGAAACCAAACAAAACGCGACCATCGAAGCGGGACAAAAAATCGGAACGGTGGTCTCCACATCCAAAGGTAATGCATTGCTTGCTCTTCGCGACGGGATTTATCGTTACCGTTTTTCCGATAAGAGTTTGACGAAAATATTACCCAATCCCGAATATGCGACCACAAAAAATCGTTTCAACGATGGAAAATGCGATCCCGCCGGACGTTTTTGGGTGGGAACCATGGGACCCGACCGATCGGCGGCGCTCTATCGCATGGATCCCGACAATACCATACATACCATGAAAAAGGAAATCGGAACATCCAACGGAATTGTATGGTCATTCGATAAAAAAATCATGTACCACATTGATACCGACACGCGTAAAGTGACCGCTTACGATTACAACAATCGTACGGGCGATATATCGAATCCGCGCAATGCCATTGCCGTTCCGACGGAGCTGGGCGCTCCCGACGGTTCGACACTCGACTCGGAAGGCATGATTTGGATTGCGCATTGGGGAGGACATTGCGTCAGTCGATGGAATCCGAAAACCGGAGAACTGCTGTGCAAAGTGGAAGTTCCGGCGGCGCTTGTCACATCTTGCGCTTTCGGCGGAAAGGATCTTGACGTTTTGTTTATTACCACCGCACGGGTCGGACTAAAAGATAAAGATTTGGAAAAATACCCGTACAGCGGCGGGTTATTTGTCGTAAAGCCCGGCGTAAAAGGGATCAAGGCAAATTTGTTTACCGAAAAAAGCAAAAATCCTTAAATTTTGTTAAAACAACTTTCGCAAATCGTTTTTTTTTGCAACCTTTGTAACGGTCGTTGACATACGGCAGGTTAAACTATTTTCGTTCAAAAAACAAACCAATCAATATGGAAAACAAAGTATCAAGAAGAACCTTTTTAGGTACGACGGCAACTGCCGCGGCAGCTTTTACCGTCATTCCCAACCATGCTATGGGAAGTGTTTTGGGCCATAAAGCGCCCAGCGACAAATTAAATATCGCGGCAGTCGGTGTCGGAGGTATGGGTAACTCGAACCTCAAACGATTAACTTCCGAGAATATCGTTGCTTTGTGCGACGTGGATTGGAAATATGCCGCCAAAACATTTGACGCTTTCCCGAATGCAAGAAAATACTGGGATTGGCGTAAGATGTATGACGAAATGAAAAATGATTTCGATGCCGTTCTCGTGGCTACGGCCGACCATACGCATGCCATTATTGCATCTACGGCCATAACTTTGGGAAAACATGTTTACGTGCAAAAACCGTTGACACACTCCGTTTACGAATCTCGTCTGCTGACCAAACTTGCCGCCAAGTACAAAGTGGCAACCCAAATGGGTAATCAAGGCAGCTCGGGAGAAGGTGTTCGCTTGATTTGCGATTGGATTTTGAACGGCGAAATAGGCGACGTGAAAAAAGTGGAAGCATTCACTGACCGTCCCATCTGGCCGCAAGGTTTAAATGCCCCCAAACAAGGAATGTGGGTTCCCGACACGTTGAATTGGGATTTGTTTACCGGTCCTGCCAACTTACGCCCGTATCACGAAATATATCATCCTTGGAACTGGCGCGGATGGTGGGACTACGGAACCGGAGCGCTCGGCGATATGGCTTGCCACATCATGCATCCCATATTCAAAGGATTGAAGTTAGGTTATCCCACAAAAGTACAAGGGAACTCGACATTGTTGCTTACCGATTGCGCCCCTACGGCACAAACCGTACGCTTTACGTTCCCCGCACGTCCGAAAGAAAAGAAAGTGAATTTCCCCGAAGTGGAAGTATATTGGTACGACGGTGGTATTAAACCGATGTTGCCCAAAGGATGGCCGGCCGGAAAAGATATGAACAACGCCGGCGGCGCCACTATTTTCTACGGAACCAAAGACACCTTGATTTGCGGTTGCTACGGACGTGATCCTTGGCTGCTCTCGGGTCGTGTTCCCAACGCGCCCAAAACGCAACGCGAAGTTACCGAAAGCCACGAAATGGATTGGGTACGCGCATGTAAAGAAAACCCCGCAACCCGTGTAAAGCCGGCTTCCGATTTCAGCGAAGCGGGACCGTTCAACGAAATGGTAGTCATGGGTGTATTGGGTGTTCGCCTCCAAGCCTTGAACAAAGAATTGGAATGGGACGGTATCAACATGAAATTCACCAATATTTCGGATACCGAAAAGTTTAATATGGTATTGTCCGACGATTTCAAGATTGTGGATGGTCACCCGACGTTCAACAAACCCAAAATTGAAATCGAAGCCAAAGCATTTGCCGAAGAGTTGATCAAACATAACTATCGGGAAGGTTGGTCATTGCCGGATATGCCCGCATAATTCGAATCGAAAAGTTAAATCCGCATGCCAAAACATGCGGATTTCCTTATTTTAATCCAATTTCAAAACCAAAATGAAAGCAAATAAAGCAATATTCGGAGCGGGCGCATTATGTTTGGCGTTTGCTCTTTCATCATGCGGAGGATCCTCCGCAAAAAAAGGTGCGGAAACGACAACCGCCGAAAAACCGGCAGTACCCGAATATACGGTGGTTGAAAATCCTCAAGCGGATCTTTCCAAATTCACGAAAGATAAAGACGGCTATATCGTTCTTTTCGACGGAAAAACCTTTAACGGCTGGAGAGGTTACGGTCGCGAAGACGTTCCCGCCAAGTGGGTTATCGACAACGGCACCATCAAGATCACCGGTGGCGGCGCGGGCGAAGCGCAGAGCAAAGACGGCGGCGATTTGATTTTCGCGCATAAATTCAAAAACTTCGAATTATCCATCGACTGGAAAGTTGCCAAAGGATCTAATTCGGGTATTTTCTATTTGGCACAAGAGATTCAAACAAAAGATCCCCAGACGGGCGAGGTAAAGATGGAGCCCATCTATATCTCGTCTCCCGAAAGCCAAGTGTTGGATAACGAAAACCATATCGATGCAAAAGCGGGCGTAGACGGCAATCGTCAATCATCATCGTTGTACGACATGATTCCCGCCAAACCGCAAAATTCGAAACCTTTCGGGGAATGGAACAATACAACCATTACGGTTTACAAAGGAACGGTATTTCATGCTCAAAACGGCCAAACCGTACTCGAATACCATCTGTGGACTCCTCAATGGACTGAAATGTTGCAAAAGAGCAAATTCAGCCAGGAAAAATGGCCTTTGGCTTTCGAACTGCTGAACAATTGCGGCGGAACGAATCACGAAGGGTACATCGGATTGCAGGATCACGGCGACGACGTGTGGTTCCGCAACATCAAGATCAAAATCATGGAATAATCAAAATCAATCATCACTCACAGTTTACATAAAACCGTTTCTCTCGAGGAACGGTTTTTTTGCATCGGAAAATTCATGTACATTTGTCTCTTTAAATAATTGAATCGGTTTTTAAACCGAAAAGCAAGGAAAAAGATGCTCGATAAGATCAATAAATTAAAAGAAGAGGCCGATAAATTTAAAGTTGCCGGACAAACGGAACTTGAAGAATTTCGCTTAAAATATCTCAGCAAAAAAGGACAATTAAATACGTTGTTCGACGAATTCAAAACCATTACCGGCGAGCAAAAACGCGAAGTGGGGCAAAAGCTCAACGAGCTGAAGATCGTTTTGACCGAGACGTTTAATCGTTACAAAGATGCACTGGATTCCGGGGGATCGAGCGACTCCGACAATGACTTGACACGTCCGGGCGATTCCGTTTCCATCGGTTCGCGACATCCGATATCCGTTACTCGCAACGAAATATGCGAAATATTCAATCGGTTGGGATTCACCATAGCCGAAGGTCCCGAAGTGGAGGATGATTGGCATGTTTTTTCCGCATTGAATTTTCCGAAGGAACATCCGGCACGCGATATGCAAGA